>JAIZWK010000001.1:4226767-4361485 GCA_021498095.1 Candidatus Harpocratesius repetitus
TCGAAATCGTTCGTGTATTTGATCAAGCGTTATTACAAAATGAGATGGCAGATCGAAACCGCTTTTCGCGATGTGGAGGTGCATAAAGGAATTTGGCGGTCAAACAACGATGCAACTCGACTCTTTGCTGAAATGGGGAAATATCTGCTCTTTAATATGTGGCAATTCGAACGAGATCAAATTCGCCCAGAGAGACGTTTGACCTTTCAAGAGTTTCGAGATTGGCTTGTAGATGAAATTTCTCAGACAATTAACCTCTAAATCTTCAAATTTCGACTGAAACAAAAAAGGAAGGAAAGAAAATGTAAAAAACATTATTTCATTGGGAACTGTAAAAGGAAATAATAAATGAATACATAACTCAAAAATGTAGTTCGTATAAAATAAAATAAAATTTAATTAAAATATTCACGTTTCATTACCTTTTGAGAAAATTTTGCCATAGTTAAGGGTTTTTGAAGAGAATTTGCAAAATTAATACATTTTTTCAAGGTTTCTTCGAATTGATATCCCACATATGAAGATCGGTGAGCATCAGATCCAAAAACAAGTGGAATTTCTCGTTCAATACATGCTTTAATCATTTCATCATGGGGATACTGCTCCTTAACTGGTCGATATAATCCAGAATGATTTATTTCTACAGCCATCTCACCAGTTCTTTTCACTTCATCTAAGAATTTCATTTTAAGATCCCAAATTTCGTCCGATCTACCAAAATATGTTCCGTATTTTTTTAGGAAGATCGCAGTGACCAACAATTTGAAATACACCAGTTTTAACCATTTTAATCAAATTCTTATAATACTCCGAAAAAATCGTTTCTTCTCCAAATTTTTGAAATTTTTCCATAATATCAGGAGAATCAACTGGAAAAGGAATTTCATCATCAATTTTTATTATATGAATAGATCCGATGAGATAATCAAGTTTAGACTCATATTTTTTTAGTTCAGAGTATAATTGTGAAAGAACGTGCGGATCAGGATAGTAATCCACTTCAGAAGCGATTTTAATTTGAATTTTATCAGAATATTTGGATTGAAGAATTCTACATTCTTCAAGATACTCAGCAAATTGATCTCTTGGCATTGCAAACTGTTCTGCATTTGCTTCTTTTGGTAAAAAAAACATCGGAAAATGATCTGACAACCCTATTTCTTGCAATCCTATTTTTATGGCTTGTTGAACATATTCTTGCAATTTTCCAACTGCATGTCCACAACGTTTTGAATGAATATGATAATCCCAGAGATCTTGAATAGAAGCACACACTAGTGAAAAAAAGATGGAATAGAAAAAAATTTTTGCTTCTATCCATTCTCTCTTTCAATTATTTTTATTATTTGAATACAACAACGTTCAATAAGTAAAAACGTAGGTGTAACATCAATATAGAAATCTTCACTTGGATCTCTAATTCGTTCATCGATTCCAGCAGCTTCATTAAGAATTAGAATTTTTTTTTTCATTTCCTCAACTTTTGTTGGAAAAAAGTCATAAAGCAAATCACGTTGTAGAAATCTATCCATAACAAAAATAATGTCTTTCGTTACCAGCCAATTTTTACTAACTCGATGTGTTTCCATCATATCTGTTGTTCCAAATCCTCTTTGCTGCAAGAATCCTTTGGCTGAATTAGAAATAGATCGATTTGTTCTTTTATATCCTGCATCATAAAATCGAATTTGCCGAATTTTGGGGTTTTTTGATTGAACAGCTAAATCACGAAAAAGATAAGCAGCCACAGGGCTTAGAGTGGTATTATCCATGCATACTATTCCAATACTTTCAATATTTTTGTAAATTGATATCATAGAACTTGATCTCCTTAAATGTTTATTGTAGCACCAAAATTTAAAAATATATAAGAAAATATAAGATCCTAGAATATTTATTACAAGAGAGAAACGAACAAAGGTATTTTTCGTTCAATATTTTTTTTGGGGGAATTTCATGGAAAATTTAGAAAATAAAGCAAATTCTCAGTTTGCAGAAATTGGAAGAAAAGATGTAAACCAGTTATTATTTCAAATTTTAGAAACAAAAAGACCCACAGAAATGTTAGAAAGAATCCTTTCTAAAAGTTCTGAACTACTTCAAGCCGATGCAGCTACAATAGTTTTATGGAAATCAGGTTTGGGGGTCTTTAATACTTTGATAAACATCCCTCCACAAATTCCACTTAAAGGAACATTATTAACTCCAGATAAAGGAGGATTAGATGGAAGAATTTTGCGAGAATCCTCAAAAAAATTCATTCAGTTAACAAATTACTCAAAAAATATGGATGCATTTCCCCCTTTAAAAGAAGCTGGCTTTCAATTCGCGATTGGAGGACGAATAAATATTCAAGATGGGTTAATTCTTGCAACAGTATGCTTCTATTTTTTAAAGCGTTCAAAAAGATTTAATGAAGAAGAACTAAGAGATTTCCCAATAATTTTATCACAGATTGGAATTGCAATATTGAATGCATATCTTTATCAAAAATTGGAAGATATATCTATACTAAATAAAGAAACAACCAATTTTATGGATCTTTTAATTAACTCTACTCCAGATATTATCATCAATACAGATTTGAATGGAAAAATAAAATTATGGAATCGATCTGCAGAGGAAATTTTAGGATTTTCATCAAATGAAGTAATGACTGCAAAATTACCTTTGAAAGAAGGAGAAAATGAAGAAAAATTCTATGTTCTTTTTTCAAAAGCTCGAAAAGGTGAATCAATATTTAATCATGAAATTTTATTCAAAAAGAAAAAAAATAAGAAGAATTCAACGAAAAATATAATTGCTAGAATTAATTTATCATTAATTCCTGTATACAATCAACAAGATGTAATTGAATCCATTTTACTTACAGGAAAAGACTTATCAGAAGAACATATATTGCAAGAAAAGGTAAATAAGATTAATTTTGAACTGAATCAAAAAAATATTGCTTTATTGAAAAAAGAAAAATTACTATATAAAACAAAGAAAGAATTAGATACAGCAGAGAAATTTGCTTCGATAGGGACAATTATTGAAAGACTAAATCACCAAATTAATAACCCTCTAATGGGTCTACTTTCACTCTTATCAATATCTATCGAAGATATTAAGGAAATTTCTGAAAGATTTCAAAATAAAAAAGAAAACATACCGAAAATGGTAAAGAATCTCCAAGAATCCTTACTCCCCCAACTTAAAGATAGTGTTGCACTTGGATATCGAATAAATGAAGTTTTAAAGCACGTTCGTTTTTTTTCAGAAGTTGCTAAAGAAATTCATTTTAGAAAAAGTACTAATTTAGTTGAGGTAATTAATCAGACTTTAGATAAATATAAGGAAAAAGAATTTTCAAAACAAATAGAAATTAAAAAGAAAATTGACTTAAAATCAGCTTTAATTTATGGAAATTTCAAACAGCTTCAGTTTGTTATTGATTCACTTATTGAAAATGCAATAAAGGCAATAGAATTGAATACAAATTCAAAAAATAAAGGAATTATTGAAGTTAATTTAATGGAATATATTGTAAATAAACGAAGATATTATCGTATGGAAATCTCAGATAATGGAATTGGATTAACCCAAGATCAAATAGAAAATCTTTTTGATCCTTTTTATATTAATTGGCCAGATTGTATCCAAATGACAAAAACACAATCAAAACTACATGTTGGATTAAGTCTTGCAATAGTAAAACTAATAATGATTAATCATAACGGGTATATAGATATATTATCCAAAAATATTGATACATATAATTTCACACAAGAAGAAATCAAAGGAACAAAATTTATCTTGGATTTTCCTAGTTTATAATTTAGCTAAAAAGGAGAAGATCTTAAATATTAATAAAATACCAAAGAATATATAGAAGCTTCATCTTGAAAGTTAGGCATTCTCAAAAGTGATCATACTATGACAGATAAAAAGGGAAAGGCATCAAACATTAATTCTCTTACTCATGAACAAGGAAAAATATTAATAATTGATGATGAGATCGCCTTAAGAAAATCATTAAAAAAAATGCTGGAAAGAGCAGGCTTTTACTGTGAAACAGCATTTGATTATTCAAGTGCACAAGAAGCGGTAGAAAATCTTAATTTCGATTTAATTTTAGTAGATATAATACTACCTGAAATGAATGGGTTATCATTAATTGCAAAACTTCAAGATAAGATAAAAATTTCGAGTGCAATTATTTTTGTTACTGGTGAACCTAATTTAGAAACAGCAATGCAAGCTATTAAATTAGGTGCTTATGATTATTTAGAAAAACCCACTCAGCGAACAGTTTTAATTGAATCAATAAAGCGAGCACTTTTGCGTAGGGGATATAAACTTAAAGTTGCTGGAGAAGAAATCCAAAAAACAATAAATTTAAATTCAACTATAATAAAAACCGAAAAATACCAGATGAATGAAGAACTTAAAGAAGAATTTCAAAAATGTGTTAATACGATCCATAATGCACTTCTAGAATTAAAAAAAAAATATGGAGAAGAATTATCCACTGATCAAAGATTACTTTTAAATCAAATTGCTCAAAGTAATGGAAAATTAAAAAAAACATTAAAAAAAATCACAGAATAATGAAAATTACGACTATTTTTAAGGATAAAGGATCAATTAAGAGAAGCCATATTTTTTAAATTATTCCCAAATTATCTTTCAAATATTTATTTTTGGCAACATAATTGAAACTTGAAAGCAAAACATACAATATTTTAAAGCTTTTGACAAAGAAAAGCATGGATATGCAAAAATTGATTTTTTTTATAAAACTCTCAAACTAGCAAAAAATATGCTTTCCGCAGTTACAGTTGCTATCAAGAAAATACAAGACTATGTGTGCAAAAGTTATATCGATTTATCCTGCAGAGAATATGATTAGTGTGATTGAGATTCGCGTGTATTTAACTGTTCTTAAAACACATGAAGGCTTAGAACAGTGACTTCGAGTATATATTAAAATCACAAATGAACCCGAAATCTTAGGAATAGCCATTGTTCCACACCGATTTAGCCCCAAAATTCTATTCAATGTATAGAACAATTCAATAATTAAACGATTATTTCAATTAAACGAAAAATTGGGGAAAAAAATTCAAACCGAGGTGTCAATGAATTGATCCTTCGTAATTAAAAATAGCCAAAATTACAAATAATTATTTTTTTTATATAATCTCGATTTATCTTCTACTTATAACAAATGAACAAGATAAAGATTTATTTTGAACGTTCGCTTCATCATAGTGGGAGATACACAGATGTTTAATATAAGACTCAAGCAATTAAAAAGAAGAATTTATACTTATTATTCACAATTGACAAATCTTTCAATTCAACAATTTGCATCTCAAGTTTTAGCGGAGGTATTTGGAGAAAATTGGGAAAATACAGAAGATGTAATCTCACCCATCCAAGATATTTTAATAGTACTGGATCAAATTAATATTTTAGGACAAATTTTCGGGAGAGGTGTCTCTCATATGGCAGTTGAAGAGCCGCATCATGAAATCTTTTATAAACTCCAATGCTTGTTCAATTTAGGAAAAATATTTATTCAAACTCTCTCTGAAAATGAATGTAATTTTTCAGATTTTAATCCACGCCAAATTATTCTTTCGGAAGAAAAATTTGAAACACTTCAAAATCAATTGCGTCCCATTAAAAAGAATGAAAACCACAGCCTTACAACAATTGAAAGCATCGTTCAATATGTTTTAGATCATGCATTTGAAGAATACAATGAGTTTTGTTCAGTAAACTCTTGGAATGAATTACTTAGTTATATTTTCCAAGTTGATTTGGAAGATGAAACGAAAGGTGCTAAAAAAATTAAACAAACAAATATTAAAGAATTGCTTCTTTCAGAACAGGTAGAAGGCGCTTTAATCGAATCAATTTTTCGAAAATATGATGGTTTATTGGCTTATACCATGAGTATGCTTACAATGTTATCAAGTACAAAGTATTCGGAAAAGTATACTCCATATCTGAACAAAATACTAGAAAAATTAGGCACATCAACTAAAGTAATTCTTTTACAAGGTAGATTGACGAAAGATTTCGAAATTTTGCATGAATTGGAAAAGGATATCAGAGATTTACAAACTAAAATTTCAGGAAAGATTAAATCTCTTCAAATAGCAATTAGTGAAAAAAAAATTCAAAATTTCTTTAATTACTTATTACATCTTCCAAAATTATCAAAAGAGATGAAATTTCCTGAAAGTTTAGAAGAAGCTCCAGGATTTGAAGAGCTGACAAAAAATGGACGAATCAAGATGATGATGAATTCAATAATTCCTAAATGGAGTCATTATAAAGAAATTTTCACCGATATTCGGAATTCTTTGATAAATTTTGATGAATTTTTTGACAAGATGATTAGAGGAGTTAACGATATCACTGCAGATCTTTTTGCTGAAGGTTTTCAAGCATCTATTCCATTACAAGATGTTGAAACCTGTGAACGGGCAGGAATTCATGTTAAAAACCTTACAGCAACATTTTCATCTCAGAAAACTCAGATTTCAGACGAAGATTTTGATATAAAACAAAAATTACTGCGAAAATTTGAAGATATGTTGCACGATTTACAAACAATTCTACGTCAAAAAACTACAGAAGAAGAAGCAATTAAAGTAGAGCCTCAAATTTTTACACCACTATTAAATATAATTTCTGGTCTTTACACTCAATGGACGGAAAACAAAGTTTTGTCCGCTTTTAAAGAAGAAGCAATCATGGTTTCTCGTTATTTACAGTCAATCTTAAATATAATTGAAAGTATATACAAGAAAATTAAACCTTTTGAGAAAAAATTCCTTAATCGAGAGAATATCAAGAATTTACAAGTAGAACATGAATACTATATGGATAAAATGAGCGAAATAATGATGATTTTGAAAGTATCATTATTCACTAACGATTTAACAAAAAATATATGGCATTTGTCTCGTGATTATGTATTGAAAATTGGAAAAAATGCAAAATATATAATCAATCCAGATGAAATTAGCAAATTAATCAGCGATATGCCCAAAACATTGAAACGAGAATATATGCAACGTTTAATAACACAAGAACAAAGAAAGGAGAAGATGAAATATTATTCGAAAGTTAATGAAATCATAGAAAATTTGAAAAATATTCCACTTTCTGAAAGAGAATTGTTGATACCATATGAAGAAATCAAAAAAATGATTAAATAACTATAAAATTGCAAATAATTTTTGATTAACGCTTATTTTTGGTTCTTTTTTTGGTTTTTGAAATTCTTGAATCATTTTTCTGAATTTTCTTTTCACAATTCTTTTCAATTGGGCAGATATCACATAGAGGGTTAATAGGCTTACAAATATTTTTACCAAAACTCACCATAGTGTAATTAATTCGCATCCATTCCTCTTTTGGAAATAGTTTCTCCAAAGCATGCTCTGTTTTTTCTGGAGTTTTTGTTTCAACCCAACCGATCCTATTTGCAATTCTGTGCACATGTGTGTCAACAGGAATTGCAGGCTTATTGAAAGAAACAACCAGAACGCAATTTGCTACCTTTCTTCCTACTCCTGGTAATTGAACTAATAGGGAAAGATCATCCGGTACTTTATCATTATATTTTTCATGAATAATTCGAGCCGTTTCTTTTATTCTTTTAGCCTTTTGTTTGTATGTCCCACTACTGTGTATTAATTCTTCAATGTGTTCAATTGGAGCCTCTGCAAGATCCTTGGGTGTTGAATAATGTTGCCAAAGATTTTCAATCACTTTAATGGTCGTTTCATCACGGCTTCTTACTGATAAAATTGTGGCAACTAAAGTTTTAAATGCATAAGGTTTTCGAATTTCAGAAGAATTGAACTGATAATTTTTAGGATCCGGCTGTAATTGTTCCAAAAGTAGAGAATATCCCTTAATTGTATCAAACATTTTATGAAGCATTTCCACTCGACATTTTTCATCTTTACACGAGATTATGCTTCCTTTATTCTTCATACGTATAGAAAGCACTGAAAATAGAAAAAGATAATAATTAGTAGTTATAAGCGCACCGATCAAAAATCGAATAATTAAGAAGAAAAAGGGTTATTTTTAAAGATGAAGGATCAATTAGGAGAACTATTCCATAAATAACTATTTCTTTTGGAGCAGAATGAAGAAGAGAATGAAAAACAGTTCCCAACTATTCGACAAAAATATTAAATCAGAAATAAGCTCTCTTATCTAGTGTTTGCATCAACAAGAATAAAAGAAAAGAAAAGGATGCCTTCATTATCATAGAGCGATGATTCATGGACTATATAAATCTTTTTTTGTAGGATATCATCATGTGGCAAAAGAAGAATCTAAAATTCCATATATGCTTGATATTACTGATTGGTTAATAAATTTGGGAGTAGAAATCAAAGTTTGTGTGATTGATCGTGAATACTACCTTCAAAATATTTTAAAATCATATAAAAATCTGGGAATTCCTGTAATCACACCTGCAAAAAACTACAAACAACTTAAAAAAGCAAAAAAAGAGTATATTTTAGGAAATAAAGAGAGGATTCAAGCCTTCACAATAAGAAGTAAGAATAGAACGAACCAAAAGCGAAAATTTACACGTTGCTGGGTCCATTTATTTCCTCGAGGAAAACAGAATCTAAATGATTTGAAATACGCCTATCGACAAGGATGACTAAGTTTAAATGAAATGTGTGAATAATTATATGGTTTAATTACTAGTATTCCACAATAATATCGCTTAAAGTCTTTCGTGTACCTATTCAAGCAATATTACAAAATGAGATGCAAATTGAGACAACTTTTCGTGATATAAGCACAAATAAAATCCTTCAGCCATGGATTCTTCATTTACAAAATAAAATATCCGCTGTAGAAGAGGCAAAGTGTCAAGTTGAAATAATTGAAGCCGATAGGGGTTATTATAACTCTGAATTTTTTGCACATTCTTATTTAGGAAAGATGCGGGGGTTTGACGTACCGTCTGAGCTTATCCGCTGTAATGTACCAACTAAATTTACTGCAGGGAAAAAAGAGTCTATATGGAATTTTCTGATTGATGACAAATTTAAGCAAGTTTCTCTACATTCTATGCAGATAAACCATTATTGTCCAATGAATCTTCGAGATTTATGCCGTAAATATAATGTTCCTTATGAAGATGGATATTATAAGATTCCTGTTGCCCAGGTTGTTTTAGTAGATGAATATCAAAAAGGAAAATCCAGATCATTTGAATCTATAAAAAATGAAGCTTTTTTAATCCAAAATAAAGTTCTTTCTATTCAGGAGCAGTTAAAACTTGTTGAAGATGAGTATTTCAAATTCCAACAAGCGACTAAAAAAAATCCGCACCGACTCAAATACAGGAAAGCCAAACGACGGAAAAAATTCAGCAATAGCGTGGAAGAACGACTTTATTGTCTCCATTATTCACTCTATGATCACAAAATTCGTTTGGAAGAGAAAAAAAAATAAATTAATTCATGTTGTCACCTTCTTTACCATCTCAACTGCACCCGGAGAAGATCCTACTAAGTTAAACGGAAAATTTATCAAATTTGCAAGGGATTATCATGAACGATGGCGGATTGAAAAAGGTTTTCGAGATACTAAATACCAATTTTTATATAAGAGTCGTTCCCAAAAATCTACATGACGACAATTTTATTGGATCGCAGGATTAGAATTGTATAATCAATGATAGCGACATAAACTGCTGGATCTTTTAGTACAAGAACAGAGTAGCGTCCACAATATTGTTCCGTGGAATTCTCGATGTCGACATATCCGAAAAAAATTAAAGAAAAAAAGACGTACAAAATGGTCTGCCAAGTATTATTTGCTACGTTTATGGGAAACTGGACTTAATTTATGGCTAAATCAATTTTAGATGCAGAAGATAAAAGTTAAAAAGTGAAAAAATAAAAATAATGAATCCGTTCACGAAACCATTCACGAAAACGTTCGAGAAACTGTTCATGAAAAAATGAGCCTAATTATTTACGCTAAACCGCTTAATCTTGAAGAAAATCAAGAAATTAATGAATTATATGCCCACTTGGTAAAATTAGCCGGCGCCATCAAATTTACAAGAAAACTTTCTGCTCTAAAAGAAATATTTATTTATGGATTGTTGATCAAGTTGTTGATCGGATCTCTAATCATTTTCGAGATACTAAAAGGATCAGACATCATGACAACCTATCTTTGATTTCAAGATGCGCGAGTATAGTATAAAAAATCGTCTGTGGAAAGTTTTTTTTTAATCTTCCAATTATTTTCATTATAATAATGAATCTTTACAAATTGATAAAATCTAATTTAGAAAAAGAAAAAATCCTAGAATTTATTAAGAAAGAATTGGAAATTGGTTTTGATGTTAGGGCCGATATTAAGTATGCCTTAAGTTGTGCTGCTAAAAATGGACGTTTAGATGTGATTGAATTTTTGCTGGAGCGCAGTGCGGATGTTCATACCGATATAGATCGTGCCTTACAATTGGCTGTCGAATGGGGGGATTTAGATGTGGTTAAATTTTTGGTCGAAAATGGTGCGGATGTTCATGCCGATGATGATTATGCCTTAAGGCGTGCTGCTGAAGATGGGTGTTTGGAAATGGTTGAATTTTTGGTAGAAAGTGGTGCAGATATTCATGCCGATGATGATTATGCCTTAAGATATGCTGCTAAAGGAGGGATTGTGGACGTGGTTAAATTTTTGGTCGAAAATGGTGCGGATATTCATGCCGATAATGATTATGCCTTAAGAATGGGCCTTTTTCATGAACATTGGAATATTGTTAAATTTTTGGTAGAAAGTGGTGCGGATATTCATGCCGATGATGATTATGCCTTAAGGCGTGCTGCTGAAGATGGGTGTTTGGAAATGGTTGAATTTTTGGTCGAAAATGGTGCGGATATTCATGCCGATAATGATTATGCCTTAAGGCGAGCTGCTAAAGGAGGGAATGTGGACGTGGTTAAATTTTTGGTCGAAAATGGTGCGGATATTCATGCCGATAATGATTATGCCTTAAGAATGGGCGTTTTTCTTGAACATTGGAATATGGTTAAATTTTTGGTAGAAAGTGGTGCGGATATTCATGCCGATGATGATTATGCCCTAAAGTACACTGCCAAAGGATGGTATGTGGACGTGGCCATATTTTTGGTCGAAAATGGTGCAGATATTAGTGCAATAAAAGAATATAAAGCAATCCTCAGTCAGCTTCGCAAAATATTCGAAAATAAGGGTGATCACAGCAATTTATTAGAAAAAATCAACCAATATTTAAAAATTAATAAAATTATCCTTTAAAACCACCTCAATTAAATAAATTACAATACCAGCAATAATTCCAATCGATATTTGCCAATCTTTGAAAATACAATTGTAACGCATCGATTTAGCCCAAAAATACTCTTTAATGAATGGAATAATTCAGGAATTTGACGAATTTATCAATTACACAAAATTTCGGAGAAAAAAATATAAAACCGAAGTGTCTGTGAATTGATCCTTCGTCATTAAAAATCGCTAGAAAAAGAAATATTTTTAGAATTTTTTGATAAAATATTCAATACTATGAAAAAATGGGGAAGAATAGCATTAATATTTTTTATATTAGTTATCTTGGGTGGAGCTGGTACTTATATATATCTTTTCGATATTTTTGCACCCAAATCGCAAATATCACAAGCGAGCTTTACCATTAACGGTCAGAACGTGAGTGATTTCTGCTATTTACTTCAATATAACAAGTATAATTCAGCAGAGGATGCAATCACACAAATGAGCGATACAGAATATGATCTTTTTGTTATTGATATGTATTTTGATGAAAATCCGTGGAGTACAGAACAAATCAGCAATTTAAAAGAATCTTTAAGTGAAAATCAAGAACGAATTGTTCTTTGTTATATCTCGATCGGAGAAGCTGAATCCTATCGCCCATATTGGAATGCTTCATGGGATGCAGATGAAGATGGAATTCCAGATGATGGTGCACCATCATGGCTGGATCAAGAAAATCCTGACTGGGAAGGCAATTACAAAGTAAGATATTGGGATCCTACATGGCAAACACTTATTTTTGGAACAAATACTTCATATTTAGATCAAATTATTAATATTGGATTTGATGGAGCTTATTTAGATATTATTGATGCTTTTGAGTATTATGAAGAACAAGGCATAGAAGATGCCGCAGAAAGGATGGTGGATTTTGTGACGAATTTATCTTCATATTGTAAAGCGATTAACCCCGAATTTTTAATTGTTCCGCAAAATGGTGAATATTTAGGTAATTTTGCTAATTACTTAGACGCAATAGACGGTATTGGAAGGGAAGACGTATTTTTTACAGGAAACAGAAGAAATTCAGCAAGTACAGTCAATGAAACAACTTCCAATTTAGCTTTATTCTTGGAAAAAGGTTGCTTTGTTCTTAATATTGAATATCCCAGTTTTCCAGTATACATCAGAAATTCTTATGAATTGGGTGCTCAATATGGATATATTACATATGTTGGACCGCGTGAACTTGATGAAATAGCCTATTATCAAAGATAAAATAGAAACTTATCAAATTTTTTGCGATTACAGTTGTTAATACATGCTTTTCATATTAATTCATGAAATTCATTAAATATTTTTCCTTTTTTTTTCTTGTGAAGAAAAAATTTGTATTAAGTGATCTTGATGGAACCTTATTAGACGAACCAAATGGATTAAGTTTTGAAAATTTGACTAGATTGAACAAATTAATTGATTCGGGTCTTCAGTTTTCCATTGCCACTGGTCGAGATCTAAAAAAGGCAAAAAAGGTCTTAGCTGGTGTACATTTAAAATATCCTGTAATATTAAATAATGGCGCTTTTTTAGGAAATTTAAAAACGGGTGAATTTTCTAAAATCACCACTATACCCCGAGAAATCTTTTCCACAATTTTTTCTTGGAGTGAAATGATAAAGTTAAAACCTATTGTTATGATTAGTTTTGACCAAATAAATAAGAAAGTTAAAATGGAAAAGGGGACATGGGGAAAAAAAGGTATTAAATATCTAACCCAAGATCAAATTGATAATTTAATTTCGCAAGATATTGTTAGTCTCCAATTTCATGCCCAAAAAGATGATCTTTTCCCTTTTTATCAAAAAATTCTGCAAGAATTTCCTGATCAAATAAAAATAGTATTTATCGAAGATGTTGGTTATAAAAAACTAAATATTAACGGAGAATGGTTTTGGTTAGAAATTAATGGCCCTAAAGCGGGAAAAGGAAACATGATGAAAGAATTAGCCATGATGTTCCAATACAAACTTGAAGATTTTGTTGTATTTGGGGATAATATTAATGATCTTGAACTTATGCAAATGGCAGGACTTAGTGTGGCTGTTGAAGATGCACAACCTGAAATAAAGGAAATTGCAGATGTCATTACTGAAAGCTCAAACAATATGGGTGTGGTTAAATTTATCGAAAAAAATATTGATGAATTTATTTAGCTTCTTTTGTTGATTCAATTATTTTTTCAGAAAAATTATCTGGGCTACGCAATCGAGCTAAAATATCATCTAAACTCTCACCTTCAATTTCTAATGCGATAGTTTTACCATCTGTTTGAACTTTCACAGGAGAATCATCAATATCTGTAATCTTTGGAATATTCCTAACAGATATTTTCATATTTTTTGAAATGAGTTTTTCAATTATTTCTTCACCTGATAAATTCCCAATTTCTTGAATTGGAATTGAGTTCAATTCTTCATCAAATTCTTCACCGGAAAGAATTCCGCGATACAACAACCCTTGTTGATGAATTTTTTTCTTAATTTCATCAGATGTAAGATCACCACCTACTTTCCCTTCAGATATTTCTCCCAATCCGTGCATAAGTTCTTGTAAATCAGAAATGATTTCTTCACTTATTTCAGAATTCTTCAATAATAGTATTTCTTGTTCCATTATTCGCGCTTTTTTAATACGTTCTTCAATATTTGGAATCTGAGCTAAAATTTCAAGTTGTTTACGTCTTTCATTTAAAAGAGATTCTCGTTCTTGCTGCTTAGCAATTTTGATTTCGTCATAATGATCTTTAAAATATGTAATACTATAATTAATTAAATCTGCGACATCTCTCCATTCATTTTTTTGAACAAGACTTTCAATCCATAAAAGTAAATGACGCTTTATTGGAACAGTAATGAGTTTATGGTCGCGAGATACATGTTTTTCAGTATCAGGTGGTTCTAGCAGCCATTTAAAGATATTTGCAATAAAATCTTGGTTATTTAGGGCAAAAAAACCATATGCAGAAGAAAGAGAAGAGAGCATGGATACAGTAGGTAGTCCAATCACACGACCTTTATAGACTTTAGAGTAAATTGCCATAATTGATTTCCAGGCATCAACATCTTCAACCCATTCACCATCTATCCATTCAGTACTATAAGCATTAATACTTGATCGTGCTAGAGGTATTACGTCTATATTTAGATCAGCAGCGATTAACTGATCGATTTCAATTGAACAAGCACTCGATAGTACAATAGAAGATATATTCCGGGTTGTTGGATGAGGCTCAAAATCACTGATAATTACTCTCGATTCTTGTCTTTGAAAGTGAACTGAATCATATATAATATTATTTTTATATTTAAAACCAAAAAATTGAGTTAATTCTGATAAATTTGAATCTGTTCCAAAATCTCCACCTTCATCATGGAAAATTAATAGATTACCACCTTTACGAACGTACTCTACTAATACTTTTATCTCATCTGAACTAAATTTCGATTCCCTAGGTCCACCAATAACCACTAATCGATATTTCTTTAATTTCTTAATATTTGTAAAACCTGCTTGAATTTTTCCTAATCTAAAGGATGAAGAAAAGAGAAATTGAGTAAAATCTGCATTACTGGGAGATTCAATGGTTAAAGTATTTTGATGGCTGTAATCAAAGCATATCGTATTTTCTAAAATATTAGGCATAGTGGTAATAATCACTTCTATTATTATGCTAAATTATTTATCTTTTTTGAAGCTAAAATAGCTTTCTAATTATCAAAGGATCATTTTATTATCTTTATGATTCAGGAAATTCAACATCTAACCTTTTTTTCTGTCTGAGAAAAATGGTTGGAATCCCTTGTAGCAAAGCTTTTTTTCGTAGTTTCTTGTCATTAGTGGCTAAATAAATTCTGTAGTTTTTTTTCAGTAATTTTTGATCATTCTTTTTTGTTTTTTCTTCTTTTATAAAACAAAATTTATGAATAATCTCTAAAAGAAAATCATCTACAGAAATAGCATGCTGAGATTTATCGGATAGTTTAGAGTAATTTATAGATTGCTCGAATTTAAAAGAATCTCGTTCTGCTTTAAATATTTCATATTTATGTCGCTCTAATATTTGTCTTGCAAGATTATAATTTTGTCGAAGAACCGTTGACCGCGATTCTTTTGCAATTTTTTCATCCAATTCAGTAAATACTGCTGAAGGTACAATCAATTTATATGAACCTGGAATCAATTGGTTGAATTGCTCATAAATGTCTATTTTAAATTGGGCAGGAATTAATAAAAAATTAGCATCTAAAAAAATATAATAGATTATTGCCATTAAAACCATTATTTTATTGATTAAATATTATTATAAAAATCTGAAAGTCTTTCTTTTTCTTTTTTCTTTCGCTCCTTTTCTTCTTCACTAAGATTATCATTTATATTTTCATTGAAAATCGGTTTATCCGTCGTTGGCGGTGCAAATGGTTTTGGTTCAGTAGTTGGCGGTGCAAATGGTTTTGGTTCAGTAGTTGGCGGTGCAAATGGTTTTGGTTCAGTAGTTGGCGGTGCAAATGGTTTTGGTTCAGTAGTTGGCGGTGCGAATGGTTTTGGTTCAGTAGTTGGCGGTGCGAATGGTTTTGGTTCAGTAGTTGGCGGTGCAAATGGTTTTGGTTCAGTAGTTGGCGGTGCAAATGGTTTTGGTTCAGTAGTTGGCGGTGCAAATGGTTTTGGTTCAGTAGATGGCGGTGCGAATGGTTTTGGTTCCGTAGTTGGCGGTGCAAATGGTTTTGGTTCCGTAGTTGGCGGTGCGAATGGTTTTGGTTCCGTAGTTGGCGGTGCGAATGGTTTTGGTTCCGTAGTTGGCGGTGCAAATGGTTTTGGTTCAATAGTTGGCGGTGCGAATGGTTTTGGTTCAGTAGTTGGCGGTGCAAATGGTTTTGGTTCAGTAGTTGGCGGTGCAAATGGTTTTGGTTCAGTAGTTGGCGGTGCAAATGGTTTTGGTTCAGTAGTTGGCGGTGCAAATGGTTTTGGTTCAGTAGTTGGCGGTGCGAATGGTTTTGGTTCAGTAGTTGGCGGTGCAAATGGTTTTGGTTCAGTAGTTGGCGGTGCAAATGGTTTTGGTTCAGTAGTTGGCGGTGCAAATGGTTTTGGTTCAGTAGTTGGCGGTGCGAATGGTTTTGGTTCAGTAGTTGGCGGTGCAAATGGTTTTGGTTCAGTAGTTGGCGGTGCGAATGGTTTTGGTTCAGTAGTTGGCGGTGCGAATGGTTTTGGTTCAGTAGTTGGCGGTGCAAATGGTTTTGGTTCTGAAATTTCAGATTCTACTTTATTAATTTCATCTTTATTAGGAGGTAGTTTTACACCATTTATCTCTAAAACTCGTCGAAATATCATATCAAATGCCTTTTTTACTCCTGTTCCATCTTTTGATGAAATTTTTATATGATCAAACATATTCAAAGGTTCTAAAAATTCTTTAGCATATTCATCACTAACAGTTATATCTTCAACGCGGTCAAGTTTTGTACCAACAAATAAAATCGGAAGATTTGGATCTTGTTTTCTAATAATATTTACCCATTCTTCTAATCCATCTAAAGTTCGAAGTCTTGTTAAATCATATAATAAAAGTGCACCCCGTGCACCAGCAACATAAGAATCTAGCATAAATCGAAATCTCTCTTGCCCACCAAAATCCCATAGTTGTCCCACAACTTCTACAGAATCTGGATGACCAGGTGGACCAATTGTTGAATTAAGAAGATGAAACTCAACGCCAATTGTCATTGCGGTCTGTTCTTGAAATTTACCTGTTACGGCACGAGTTAACAGTGTAGTTTTTCCTACACCACCTTGCCCTGCCACGAGGATTTTGAATACGTATTTCTTTTTTTTCATGAGGGAGCGTCCGTCCTTGTGACTGAATTTTGGATCAGAGAGTTTGAATGTTCTCAAATCTAAGTATAATAATATTATATAGAATGCTGATGATATAATAAAATTTTGTTTTTGGATAGGTGTAATTTCTTTGGAAAAACAAAAGACTTTTTCAAAGAGCAAAATACATTTCCGAAAAAAGCTTTTGACGGAAAAAAGAACCTAAGGAATTTAACTTAGATATTAATTTTTACCAAACACTTGAATTTTCCAATTATTAACGGATGTTGAAAATATTTTAGAAACACAATCCAGTGTTAGCCCGATTATAGTTAATGATCAATGATTTTCACACAAGGACTATTAGTATTTATTATTTAAATAAATAATTTCGAAATATTAAAAATTTAATCAAAAATCAAATTTATCATCATTCATCCTATTTCTATATTTCGTTAGCTCAATAATTGGCATCCCGATCTTTTAGATTATAAAACGAATATAATCAAATCAGAGAATAAAATTTAATTAATGCAGGTGAAAAAATTGAATAAAAAATCAGAACTTTCCAATAAATTACGTTGCCATATGTTGGAACCATCATTCTATTTTAAAGTATTATAGAATATTCAACTCAATAAATTGATGAATAAAAAACCAGTAAAAAAATTGAATATAAAAAAAAACTTTACTCGACGCACCCTTTTTTTTCACAATTAATTTCCTTCCTTCATACAATCCTTCATAGAAATATCAACTCTTAAACCCCTCGGAAAGCTATCTGGCCTCCAACAGATAGCTTTCCACTCTTTTTGTTTGCTATAGAGTATTTTTGCAAAATCATTCTGAAAATGGAAAAAGTAAATAGAAAATGTAAATATTTTAGGGATTCTTGCATTTTACTTATCCAGTAATTTGTTATCTAACTATATAGTAAAAGAATGAGAATAATGGGACACAATTTTAATGAAGTTCATAATCGTAAAGACACCGATTCAATTAAATGGAATCCGAAATTATTGGAAGAATGGTTCCATGTTAAAGATGTTCTACCCTTGTGGGTGGCAGATATGGATTTTCGCGCACATGAATCAATTATTAAAGCTATAAAAGATCGGGCTGAACATGGCATTTTTGGTTATTGTTTTGCTGATGATAGTTATTATCACTCCGTTATAAATTGGTTTGATCAAAACCATAATTGGAAAATTAAAAAAAATTGGATAGTAATCATTCCTGGAGTTGTCCCTGCTATAAATATGCTGATTCAAGCTTTTTCTCGACCGGGAGATCAGATTATAATCCAAGAACCTGTTTACTATCCTTTCAAAGAAGGAATTCTCGCTAATGGGCGTCGACCTTTAAAATTGTTAATGGTCGATATGAGATGGATTTTGAAGATTTAGAAAAGAAAATTCAAAAAAAGCGCGTCAAAATGCTAATTTTATGTTCACCTCACAATCCTGTTGGACGTGTTTGGAGTAGAGAGAAATGAATTCAAAACGACCTTGCAAGCTTTGGGATTATCAGTAGGTGCTAATATTTTTGGAATGCTTGCTATAAAGACAGCATATAATAAAGGAAAAGACTGGTTAAAAGATGTTCTTAATTATATTTATCAAAATTATCTCTTTTTAAAGCAAGATCTCTCACAATATTTGCCGGAAGCCATTGTATTTCCTTTAGAAGGAACTTATTTAGCTTGGGTCGATTTCCATTCCTTAGGTATTACTTCAAAAGAATTGGATCTTCTTCTTAAGCATCAAGCTAAAGTATTACTTGATGACGGTGGGATGTTTGGAGAATGTAGCCAAGGATTTCAGCGTTTTAATATTGCATGCCCACGTAAAGTTTTAGAAGAGACTTTAAATAGAATAGTTAATGCAGCTAGCATCTATATTCAAGAAAATCATTAGTTTTCTTTTTTTCTATTCTTTTTTTTACGCGGTTTTATAAAAATTGCCGCTTTTTGATGGCATATCTCTTGAAACGGGCATTCTGCACATTTTGGTTGTTTTCGACAGACTCGTACACAGTGTTGTACAATTAATGCATGATACTCATTAAATACTGCTACATTGGGTTCTAAGTTATGGTGAAAAAAGGTCTGAAGTTCATCATATTTCGGTTTTTGCGCAAAATATCCCATATATAGCATTAATCGATATGTATAAGCATCTATTACAAAAATAGGTCGATTGAATCCATATAATAAAATTGAGTCTGCAGTTTCTGGACCAATTCCCTTAACTTGAAGAAGAGCTTTGCGTAATTTCATCGTTTCTATGAATTTTAGATCTGATATTGATTGATTTTGCAAGAATGTGCACAAATTTTGAAGTTTAATTGCTTTTTGATTGTAATAACCTGATGATCTGATAATTTCAGCTAAGAAATCTTGTTTACATTCAAGAATTTTCTTCTTATTAAGCAATCCATGTTTTGCTAAGTTTCCTAAAGCCTTATCTGCATTTTCCCAAGAGGTGTTCTGAGTTAAAATTGCACCGATCATTATTTCAAAAATATCTTCTTCTGAATGAGGATAATTGTATTCTCCTGGATGATACCAAGTATTTTTCCCACGTTCTGTTGGATTCTGTCTTGATTTTTGCAATCTCATTAATGGCCACCATCCTTGTGGGCCATATTTTGAATAAAGCAAATTATATAACTCATTCAATTCAGGTAAATCTTGAACTTTGTGTTGTCTTATAGATCTTATAGGTTTTTGATCAGCCATCCTTTATCTCCATTAAAAAAACAGAATTTAGCATAAAGATTAAGAGAAATGCGTTATAACATAATCGAAGCAAATTTGACAAGGATTCTCGAAATGATTGATCTTTTCTTTAAAATTATTGCTAAAACGATTTATTTCTGGGCCATTATCAAGAATTTCAAGTGCTTTTTTCACAATTTCATTTGGATTTCGAATGTGATGCATCGGAAAGCCATTTTCTACCAGAAAAATTTCTTGAGGTGCGGTTTTTCCTGGAAAAAATTCAATACTGGGAACATTCAGCAAACTGGATTCACGCACTATCGTTCCCCCTCCACTTATCACCAACGCTGAATAAAAACATAGATCCACTATATGTGGTAAATATTGTGTAATAATAATGTTTGAATGTGTTGTATAGGTGCTTAATTGTTCTCTAAGCCATTTTTCTTGTTTATCTGATCTTACTAAAAGAAAATAAGTCATTTCTGGATGTTTTTCATAGATTTCGGGGAAAAATTGATTGATTAATGTTTCTTCAGGCTTTAATTTGTTTAAAAAATAATCTGCAAATGCTGGTTCACTCCTGATTAGCACAAATTGACCCCTTTTCAAGTTAAATTTTTCTAGAACTTTTGGATTTGGAGTATAGTGGCTCAACCAAGCAATTTCATCAATGCCGTTGTATCTTATAAATTTATCGGGATGTGCATAAATATTTAAATAATCTTTCAAAGGGATGCATTTGGGTGTAATTACTTTATCTATAAAGGGAAACAACTGCTTAGAAACAAAATAACTGCGGGGTTCATCGCTAAATCCAATTGAAGGAATTCCTAATCCCATAGATAGTCGAGGACCTTCCACTGAACCGAAAGTAACAAAAAAATCAGGTTTGAATGGAACTACAACGTCAAATAAACCTTGTAAACGTTCAATATATGCTTGCATTTTGCCTTCGATGGTATCTCCTCCATGTTTTCCAACAGCAGTATATGGAATCTGAAGATCATCGAGTATTTTATATGTAGAATCAAAATCTCGAGCAGTGATCAAAAGTTGTGCTCCTTCATTTTGAAACCATTGAATCATTTGTGCGAACATAATTGGTGCTTTTGGTTCTTCCAAATCAATCCATATTTTTTTCTCAGTTAACCGCTTCACGCTTAACAAAAATATGTATAATTAAAAAATTTATCTTATAAGATATATTTAAAAATTAGATATTATCGAAATTTTTCACTTTATCGAAATTTTTCACATTATCGATAATTATTAATCAGATACTGGTGAATAAAATGACTGAACAAGAAAAGAAATTGAATTATACCGTGCAAAAACATGCAATTTTAAATAAACAGCCAGTTTATGGACCGAATTCACATTTCGCTGGCCAAGAAAAGACTTTACCTCCTACAGAAATAGGTGAAGGCTCTATAATTTGTTCTCATGCAGTAATTTATGCAGGTACAAAATTAGGAAAGAAAGTTTTCGTAGCTGATGGTGCTTCAATTCGAGAAAATGTTACCATTGATGATATGGCGGTAATTGGAAGAATGGTCACAGTAGAGTGTAATACAAAAATTGGAAAGCGTTCAAAAATCCAAACTGCAGCTCACATTACCGGGGATTGTATAATAGGTGATGATGTTTTTATTGGTCCTGAAGTGACAACTATGAATGATCTCTATATGGGGGCAAAAGAAACTGAGATGAAGGGACCAATTATTGAAGATGGGGCATTGATCGGAGGAAATGCGACATTATTACCCGGAGTAAGAATCGGAAAAAATGCAGTAGTTGGCGCCGGTTCTGTTGTTACTAAGGATGTACCTGCAAATGAAGTTTGGGTGGGTAATCCTGCAAAAAAAATAAAAATGAGAGATTGGAATCAATAATATCAAATATTTTTTCATTTACGAATTTTTCATTCATTAATTTTCCTTTGTTTTATGTTGATGTCGGCGTAATGTCTGCCAGAAATATGCAAGCGTGATAATATACCACAAAATCAAGATTACTCCGCCAATTAATATACCAAACAACCAATTAACTGGCTTGCTAATAATAAATTGATCAATAATAACTAAAAATACAAAAGCTATTCCCAATAAAACAATCATTATAATTGAAAGCCCCAATATTTTAGGAAGAAGAGAAATTACTAGTAAAATCACGATTAGGCTAATAGAGACAACTCCTACTATTTTAAATGTATCATAAGGACTGAAGAAGGGAAGCATTAATAATGCTGCAAGAAGGCTGAAAACACCTGAAATTATCGAAAGTCCAAAAAAATGACTAACTAGGTCTTTTTCACTTAATGCACTTGTGGCTGTAAGTAAACGGGGTAATGTCAGTGGTGCATCTGGTTCTTTTGAAGCAATAATCAAATCATTTTCAAGTAAATAAATATCCTTTTTTCCTATGGTATGACTTTCCTTAAAACCGCGAACAGAGGCGATTACATAAAAACTATTGAAAATTTGTGGTAACATGACCAATATCATAATTGTTTCTATCGATCCAAATATTCCTACCAAAGCAATGGATGCTCCAATTACTAAAGTCCCAGTATCGCCAGGAAAAATTTTAGCGGGATATTTATTATATAAGAAAAATGCAAAAATTCCTGCAAATGTAATCATTCCATAAATTATTCCTTGACTGGAACCTATTAGAAAAGAAGCCAAAATCATAAAAATCAAAGCGATTGAAGTTGTTCCAGAACCTTCGCCATTATAACCTTCCAGCATATTAACCGTATTTGTCATAACAATTATAATTATAGGAAGAGTGAGTGGATAGATAATAGTTAATTGAAGACGACCTAAAACAGGTAAAACTGGATTTGATACTTTTATAAAACCAACAAATGGTAAATTTGCTATAAAGACAGGAAGGCCTGTAACAAACATTAGAATAATTTTTTTTAATGAAGATAACTGTTTTCGATCATCAATCCATCCAACTATCGTTGCTATGGCAATTGTAAGATTAAATATAAACAGTTCATGCCAAAAAATTGGAAAAACAAGACTAATCAGCGTAAAACCGATAATAATTGTGATTGAAAACCCAATTCCTCCTGATTCTGCTGTTTCGGGGCGATCTTTTTTATGAATATCGTATCCTACATATCCTTTTCGCTTCATCCATGAAATTATATATGGATACAGCCAAAATGTAAAAGTAAAAACAAAAAGAGTAATCAAGATAAGAAGTAGTATTTGGTACCATTCCATTTGTAATTGGGAAAGAGGAATCATTGTATTCACTTAGTTGAATAAAAGCATTGTATATTAAATGAATTCTGATACAAATAGAATAATTACTCCATATGTTCATTGAGGAGTGGAATGGCAAATATCTCCCAAATAGGGCGATTCTCTAAGTTGACCTTTTTTACTACTTTTAATAATTGTCGATGGTAAATTTCAGGAATTGAATTAAATAATTTTTCTAAAATATTTTCTCCTAATGAAATTCTTTCCATAAGAGGAACGATCCATTTTTGTGGGATTTTTGCATAGATTCCTTCAATTAATATCAATTTCTGATATAGTTCAAGGGTTTCTGAGCCATATTTGTCAATTAAATTATCAATAGTTGTTCTAAATGACTCAAATTCACTAGCTCGATAGATTCTTTTCTTTTCTCCTGAAATTAATTCACTTTCATATGCTGCTTCAAATAATTCTGTTATTTCCTTTGCCATTCCAGATAAAATAGGTTCAATCATATAACCCAGAGGCATAGAGTAGTTTATCATCAATACTGAAAATACATAAATTCCAGGGCTGAAACGAGCTTCTAAATTACCTGAACGAATTAGTGAAACACCCTCTGGAAAACCAATTTCTTGAGCAAATCCATTAAGTGCAGTTAAAAAACCCCCTATGAGTTGATCACGGTTATTCTGATCACTATTTATGATATCATATTTATGAAGAAGCGTGCCTGTTTTTGTTATTATATATATTTCTACTAACACCACTTTTTATCAAAGTACAATAAGAAGATATAACCTAAAAAATGAAGGAATCTTTGCACTATTTGGCAATTATCTTATCTTTCTGTAAAATATTTTAGGAGAGTTTCGGTGATGTAATCAATTTGGCTATCCGTCATGCTAGAGACCATTGGGAGTTCAAAATGATTTCTTGCAATATGCTCAGCATTAGGACAGTGTGTTTTAGAATAATCCGGAAAATTGACCACACGAGCCATATAGAAATTATTAATATTTTGGTATGCTGGTTGCTCATAAGACAAGACTGAATAAATTGTGCGTGACGAGATATGGTTTATCTTAAGATATTTTATTAAATCCTGCGGTGTAATTGATGGATCATTAATTACTGGAGCAAAAATATAATCTGACATTTGATGACCAGGTAACTGCTTTTGAAGCCGTAAAAATTTCTGTTCACCCAAAATTTTTCTATAAAGATTCCCATTTCGATGTCGTCTGGCAAGTATTTTTTCTGCTCGATCCATTTGAACATTCATTATAGCTGCAGACATATCTGTAATTCGATAATTGAAGCCAATTCGATAATGGTTATAACCACCTTTTGGATCACGACCGTGATTTTTCAAACTTTGGATTTTATCATATACTTCTTCAGAATTACAGACAATTGCTCCACCTTCACCTCCAACTAGGTTTTTTGTTCCATAAAATGAAAAAGAGCCGATATCTCCGAAATTACCAACATGAACTCCATTAATACGAGCATCATGAGCTTGAGCGCAATCTTCAATCACTTTTAGATCATGCTTTTCAGCAATCTCCATGATTTCTTGCATATTACACGGATTTCCAAAAATATGAACCGGCATAATTGCCTTAGTTTTTTCTGTTATTGCTTGTTCTATTTTATTAGGATCTAAATTAAATGTCTCTGGATCAACATCAACAAACTTTGGGATTGCTCCATTAAATAGAATAGAATTAGATGAAGCAATAAAGGTAAAAGGTGTGGTAATAACTTCATCACCTGGACCAATATCCATTGCAGTTAATGCAAGGTGAAGAGCGCAAGTTCCATTCGTAACAGTTGAAACATATTTACTTCCTGTAAACTGTCCAAATTTTTTTTCAAATTCCCGAGCATTTTTACCTTCGATTAAATAACGACTTTTCACGACTTCTTCTACAGCTTTAAGTTCTTGCTCAGCGATATTAACATCAACAACAGGAATATCTTTCATTTTTTTTATCGTGATAAGAAAGGATCCATGCATCAAAAAATTTATTTTACAAGGGTTTTTACAAGAGTTATCATTATTCAAAGAACTTGATTTATTTTGAAAAAAATCCTTCATTTGAGATTTAAAATGGACACAGAAACACAGCAAAAATTGAAAAGTGATTATTATGAATTGCTTCAATATTTTGAAGAACAACAAGCTATAAGCAATTTATCGCAAATCAATCTAAAATGCTCCAAGCAAGAAGGAGAAAAGATTGTTCTTGCTTATCCTATTCAAGGGTTGTTAAAATATCATGGAATGACTGATCCTTTAGAGAGAATTGCCTATTTCTCAAGTATTTCTCTAAATAATGGAGTAGGTGCAACAATTACCTACGTTCACCTTTCACGACAACGTGAAAAGGATATCTTGATATTAAATGGAACTAAAATCGATGTTTCATCAAGAATCTATAAGCGAGTATTGCAGCAATTAAATCTAATTCGCGCTATGACCCAATTATCTAGTAAGGCATTGATTATCAGCAGAAATGTATATTTTTCTGACAATAATCCAAATACTTTTAGAACAATTAAAGAAAAGGGATTGGGAACTTCTGCTTCAGCAGGAGCGGCAATTGCGACTGCAATCATGCATATAATATATCCAAATCGTTCTGAAATCTTAAATAATCCTCAAATTAGAAGTATTTTTGCTCGATTTTTAGCAGGTAGTGCTTCACGAAGTGCTACAGGTGGAATCAGTCTTTGGTTATCGCATCCTTCTGCAAAATCATTAGAGTCATTCAGTCTCAGACTTGATCAATTAGAAGATCGAAATTTCTTAAATGAGATTGTTCTTTTTACAATTCCCTTAATATCAGAATTAAAAACTGAACATGCTCATACTAGTGCTCCAAATTCACCTTATTTTCAAAAATGGGCACTCCAAAGAAAAGATAAAATTATCCAATTTATTGAAGCAATTAAAACACATGACTTTAAACGTTTAGGGGAATTAGCAGAGGAAGATACACTTGCTTTGCATGCTATTTCGATGACGACAGGTATTAATGACTATATTTTAGCTTGGAAATCTGAAACCTTATTAATCATGAAGTTGATCCAAAGAATGCGAAAAGAAAAGAAGATCCCAATATATTATTCAATTGATACTGGTCCCACAGTTGTAATTATAACACTTAAATCATTCAAAGATTTTGTTTTTACGGAATTGAAGAAACATTTTCCAAAAGTTCCAATATTAATAAGTAAAATTCAAGGTGCTCCAAAAATTATTGAACCAGATTCACATGAGTACTCTCTTATTCGTGAGGACCTATTAAAATTTCGACATTTCCGTTAATTTATCTAAATATACAGAATTCTGTTGATTAATTATGAGTCTTTCAAAATTTTACAAAAAATCAATTAAAGAACGCCGCTTAATAATTCAATCATTAAAAGATATTCCTTTATCAGAAATGAATTTATTAAATCATGAGAGTTATATACCAAATGATAAACTAGATTTAATGATTGAGAATGTTTTGGGATACTATCCTCTTCCATTTGGTATTGCTACTCATTTTAATGTAAACAAAAAGGAATATCTTATTCCTATGGTAATTGAAGAACCATCTGTTGTTGCTGCTGCTTCAAAATCTGCAAAAATTGCCAAGATTCATGGAGGTTTTTCATCTGGACCAATTCAACCTCTTATGATCGGTCAAATTCAAATATGTAATATTGATTCAAAGGAAGAACGGAATGAAATTTTCGAATATATTCATAAAAATAAAGACAATTTAATTTGTTTTTTAAACAAGCAAGATCCTGTCCTAATTGAACACAATGGTGGAGTTAAAGACATTCAGATAAGGGAAATTACTAATAATGATCAATTATTTATTATCCTTCATGTAATCGTAGATGTTCGTGATGCCATGGGTGCAAATATTATAAATACGATGGTTGAACGTTTGGCAGATAAACTTCGCCCAGAAATTCCTGGAAGAATCAATCTAAGAATCATATCAAATCTAGCAATTCATAGGGTTGCTAAATCTCGTGCAATTTTTGATAAAGATGCTCTAGGTGGGAAAGAAATAGTAAAGAATATTCTCGATGCTTATTTTTTTGCATTAAATGATCCATTTCGTGCAGCAACTCATAATAAAGGTATTATGAATGGTATAGATGCAGTCGCTATTGCTACAGGGAATGATTTTCGTGCATTAGAAGCAGGAGCACATGCTTTTGCATCATTTTCAGGTCAATATTTACCTTTAACACGTTATTTTCTCCATCCAGAGGGGCATCTCATTGGAGAAATAGAATTACCATTAGCAATGGGAACAATCGGGGGAATGATTTCCAAACATCCCGGTGCCCAACTTAGTTTAAAGATCATGGATATTAATTCAGCAGAAGAATTATGTCAAGTTACCGCTGCTGTTGGATTAGCTCAAAACCTCGCTGCTTTAAGAGCATTAGCAGATGAAGGAATTCAAAAAGGTCATATGAAATTACACAAGCGAATATAAAGAAAACTTAATCACTTTATCATTTGATTATTATGGAAAAGATCTCTATTTCAACACCAGGTAAATGCATATTGTTTGGAGAACACGCCGTTGTTTATGGATATACTGCATTAGTATCGACAATTGATATGAAATCTGTTTGCACAATCCGAAATATTAATTCAAATGGAATAAAATTCAATTTTCCAAATTATCAAAAAAAAATTCAACTAAAATCACTAGATTTAATAGAGAATGAAATTGAAATCTTTAACTCAAAATTTGAATCCTTTTCCCACTTTTTAAAGACTCTTAAAAAAATCGAAAATGAATGCTCTCTTTCTTTAAATGGCATTGAAATTGAAATATCTTCCTCATTATGGTCTAATTCTGGATTAGGTTCGTCTGCTTCAACTGCATCCGCTTTTATTCAAGCAGTTAATCAGTTTTTTAACTTAAAATGGAGTATGGATAAAATTAATAGTTATACATATTTTATGGAAAAATTTATTCATGGAAATCCTTCTGGAATTGATAATACAGTTATTAATTATGGAGGTTTTTTACTTTATCAGAATAAAAAATTTAAAAGCATTAAGAATACACCTAGAATTCCTTTATTAATTATTAATTCAGGTCAAAGCCATCGAACTTTTCAAGCAGTAAAACAAGTAAAAGAAATGTTTGACAAAGATCCTAAAGAAATAGATGAAATTTTTAAGAAAATCGACCAAATTGCCAATAAAAGTGTTGAATTTATTAATAATGGCGATGTTGAACAATTAGGGGCTTTAATGAATCAAAACCAAATATTGCTTGAGAGATTAAATCTCTCCACTCCACAAATCTCCAAAATTATTAAAATGGGTTCTTCAATCGATATATATGGAGTTAAAATAACAGGAGCAGGGTTAGGTGGGGCATTGATTGCAGTTGGGACGCAGAAATGTCTTTTACAATATCAAGAAAAATTACATTCATTAGGTTATCAATCAATTATCACTTCAATTGGAGGGAAATAAATTATTAGAGATGAAAGTCAATCGTCAAATTTTGAGATATCAAACATAACTATAATAAAATTAGGTGGTAGTTTAATTACTGATAAAACTCAACCCTTTTCTGTTAGACACGGCATTATAGAATCGATTGCACTTCAATTAAAGGATTTCTTAATTAATTCAAATAATCCTATTATTCTCGTTCATGGTGGTGGTTCTTTTGGACATCCTATGGCACAAAAATATTCAATTCAGCAAGGATATAATCCAAATATTCCAAATCAAATAAAAGGCTTATTATCAACTCATCAAAAAATGCTAGAATTGAATCAAATTATTATTGATATTTTTTCTTCTTTGGACTTAAAAGTGCTTTCATTTCCTCCAAGTCTTTTATTTATAGAGGAGGATTCCCAACTAAGATTTTACGGAAAGGAGATTTTAGAACAGATTCTTCATTGGAAAATAATTCCTGTTTTATTTGGTGATGTTTTGTTTACTTCTTCCCATAATTTCAAAATACTTTCCGGGGATACCATAATTTCTCATCTTTGTTTTGAATTTGGAGATCATATCATTAAAAATGTAATTTTCTCTATTGATCAAGATGGAATTTTAGAAAAAGAAAAGGATTCTGATCAGTTACATATAATTCCGCATTTAACTCCGTCAGAATTAAAAAGATTTCATATTAAAGACCCATTTATTCATATCGATAAGAAATTTGATGTAACAGGAGCGATGGCAGGAAAAATAAAAGAAATTATTAAGATTTCAAATATTGGTATTACTGTCAAAATTATCAATGGTAAAACTCAAAATCTTCTTTTAGATACTTTATTTGATCGAGAACGTATTTCTACAACGATATCAGAAAATTAATGATATAAGAATAAAAAGTAGGAATGTTCGTATTATAATTATGCACCTTTTCGCCGATTTCGGCGAATATATTCCTTTAAATCTTCAAGTAACATAGACTCATTGTAATCAGGCCATAATTCTTTTCTAAAGCGAAATTCTGCATAAGAAGCATCCCAAAGCAAGAATCCTGAAATGCGTGCACCATCTTCCATTCCTGTACGAATTAAGTAATCTAGTTCGGGAAATTCTTTTGTATAAAGACACTTTTTTATGGTATCTTTTGATATTTCTTCTTTAGAATAACCATTTTCAATGATTTCTTTTACAGCATCTACAATTTCTTCTTGACCATCATAATTTATGCATACATTTATGAAAAAATCGTGATATTTTTTTGTTATTTGATTTACTTTTTTAATTCCATTTTGTATGTCCTTAGGTAATTCATTAATTCTTCCAATTATCTTAACCCTAACTTTATTATCATGAATAGCAGGATCTGAAATTACATCATTTACACTTTTTAGCAGTAAATTAAATAAATATGATATTTCTTTTAGACTTCTTTTTCTTACATTTTCTGAAGAAAGGGCATAAATACTTAGATACTTGATTTTAGCATCAAAAAAAGCATATAATATTTTTTTTAAAGTCTTGTAACCTTCCATATGTCCTTTTAATGTATTCTTTATACCTTGGCGTTTAATCCATCTTCGATTACCATCTAAAATAATACCAACGTGTCTTGGTAATTGTTCTTTATAAAAAAGATGAATTTTTGATAAACTGTCGATTTTATCAAGTTCTTCCATTTCCTTATGGTAAGAAAGGTGGGGATTTCATATAAAAGCGATGGATGAAATTTTGAATAAATTTGATAAACTTCGGAACTTTTTTGAAAATATGAAAAAGAATTTTCAAATCCTTTTATTAGGATTATTTATTTTCGGAACGATTGGAATCATCATATTATTATATTTTACAAGTGTTATTATTATTCCAAATAATATTGTTGACATAGGATTATGGATTGGATTTTGGGTATTTTGGATTGCATTAGTTAATGAAGGATTGCATTGGATTAAAAATGGAAAACGAAGTGATTGGGCAGATATCGTTGCAATCTTATTTCTATTTATTACTGTTTTTCTTATTACTAGAGATGTTCTACTTTCTTTTGTTGGAGCATTCTCAATATATTTACTCTTTGGTATTGATGAATTAAAAGAATATGAAATCTTGAACAAGATTGTTTTAATTTCAGTAATTACATACAATGTAATATTTATCGCTGGAATACTTGATGAAATTTTCCAGAAGGAAGGATTCTGGCAAAATATTGCTTTTTCATTTAGTTTTTGGTTGATATTAATATTAGGATTTGCATTTTTTGGGAGAAAATACTTAGTTGTTTTCCGCTTTATGAGTGTTCAATATTTAACTTTATTGCTTTATGTGGTTGCATGGTTGGTCATTGTGATGATCAATGGTATGTTTTCAATTAATTTTAACCAATATATTTATGAAGCACTTATACTGACCAATTTAATCATCTATGCTTTCAGTGGACCATTAATTAATATCTTAATGGGTTATAAACAAGAAGATGATCCTCAATTAAATCAAATGGTGAAGGAAGTTGCTGAAAAGGTTGGCCTAAATCCAAATAAGATTCAAGTTCGATTTGGAAAATATCCAATTTTGAATGCAATGGCTTATGGTGCATTTTGGAATATGAATATGGCAATTATTGCCCCAGATAAAAAAAGTATTCCTATTAATGAATTAAAGGGAATTATTGCACATGAATTAGGCCATTTAAAGCAGAAACATACCCTTTTTTTAACATTAGTTTCAACTGTTGAAATTATCATATTTCAATTGTTAAAATGGCCTGTTACAATGTATGATTATGTTTTTAACAAAGAAAACCAACCTTTTGAGATGTGGGTCTTTTTATTAATTAATTTTGGAATTTCTATCTTTTTATATATTTTTGTTCGCTATCTTGAAGGTCATGCTGATAAAGTTGCAAAAACTGGAGGATATGCTTCAAGTATTTCTAAAGGGTTGTATAATTTAGAATCGTTTTATGCTACCAGTCATGAAATTGGATTAGATGCAACATTATTAAGTGATGAAAAAGTCTCTGAAAAGAATCAAATGTTGCAATATTACAGCACTGCAGTATATTTAAACAAAATGATTATAAAACCCTCTCGGGGAATCTTGATGTCAAATTTTATTAATTCTCATCCTCCTTCTTTCCATCGAATCATGATTCTTTTGGATGAAAATGGTTTTTCTCCTTTGCAAGAGTCATTTATGCCTGTTCTGTTTTTAAATCGGAAAAAAGCAAGAGAATTCTGCATTAAAACTAACGATGCACGGCAGAAATATATGGAATTGGTAAATCAGAAAATAAAAGAAAAATTTCATTTTGAAAGAATAACAGAGTTTCATAAGACTCTTCAGCAAAAGGAATTTTATAGTTATAAAATCGGAAAAACATATGCATTTTTAAATATTATTACAGGAGAACGTTGGATTGGTGTAATTAAGGAGATAAATTATCGAGAAAATGTAACTGAATCATTAGAGTATGATGTTGAAATTCAAAAAGAAGAGAATCAAACAGAAATAATCAAAATAAATCCATCCATTTGTAAAGAAATTCCATTATTTATCGGATCAAATTATAAATTCCGAAAAGAAGGTATCCTTAAATTGAAAAATATTGAGTTAAATGTTCTTTATGAAGGAATTCATCGACAAAAAAAGCACTTAAAAGACCCATATTATAAGTTTATCAACACTGGAGTGGCTGTTTTTATCGATTCGAATGGTAAAGAAATAAGGAAACCTATTTTTAAAACAAAATTTCCTATACCATTTGAGCTAATTAAAGAATTTAATGGTAAAAATATATATCTCAAAAAGTCCGGAAGTTATATGGTTTTGAATGTCAAAGAATTAAAATTTGATTCTAAAGGAAAAATTTCTATTTCTTGTTTGAAGATAGACAATAAATATTTTTCAGATAATTTGCAAAAATCAGATTCACTTAATGATAATATTTATCAATTTAACTCTGAAACTCATACTATCAAATATGAAAAAATCTATTTCCCTGTTCATAACGATGATAAAACAAAAGCAATGGAAACTAATTTCATTAAGTTTTTGCAAAAAGAACAAATTCGAATTATAATTGTCTTGAAAAAGGCAGTAAATAGTGAAATTGATGGAAAAATAACAAATATTGAATTTGATGAAAAATCTCGTGAATTTATTTCTAAAATTCAAGTAAAATCAATTTTTGATGAAGAAACTAATATAAATTTAAAAAAAATCGATGGAATCTTTTTGAATGTTCCAACATTAGTCGTCCAAGATAATATGCAAATTAGTTTATTTTCGAAATTGATTAACAAAATTCAGCAAATCAATCATCCAGAAAAAATTTTCATATAAATCTTTAGGTTACATTCGAGATATGATTAAAAAAAGAGGAAATCAAATGCAGATTAATTGGTGTGAAAAAACTCTTGGAATAATTCGATTAATGAGAGTTCAACAATATTATAAAAATTTAATAATTCTAGTCGGAATTTTTTTTGCAGGAGAATTATTTAATTTTTCTCTTTATCCTCGAATCTTTTTTGGATTTTTAATTTTGTGCCTAACTTCTTCAATTATTTATATTTTAAATGATATAAGAGATAAAGAAGCAGATACATTTCATCCTGAAAAGAAAAAATCCCGGCCATTAGCATCAGGCATTCTATCTGTAAAATTTGCATGGATTTTGGTAATTCTTTTAATTCTTTTCATTGGATATATTGCTATATTATTTGCCGATGTTTTTTCATTAATGTTAGGTCTGATGCTTGCTAATGGATTGCTATATAATTATTTCTTGAAAGATATTGCATTTGCAGACATTATTAGCTTAAGTACCATATACATTTGGCGCGCTCTTGCTGGATGTGTTCTTATAGATGTTACAATATCTCCGTGGTTAACAATTGCAGTTTTTCTTACTGCTTTATTTTTAGCCACTGGTAAAAGAATTGCAGATTTATCTTTAATGGGAAAAAAATCTGCTAATAATCACAAAAAAACATACAACGAATACTCAGCTGATTTATTGGATAAATTTTTAATTATTATAGCCACTAGTTTATTTGTTGTTTACACTTTATATTGTGTTTTAGGTCCTACAGAATCAGACTCAATTCTTGACTTAAAAAACAATTTACTTATTTACAGCACACCTATTGCATTATTTTTAATATTCCGTTTTATATATATTATAAAATTTAAGCCCGAAATTGCTCGAAAAGCCCATAAATTAATTCACGACAAAGAGATGCTTATCGCTGGAATTTTTTTTGGCTTATTAATATTAAGCATTTTCTATTTAAATCTCGATGGTGTTAATTTCTTGAAATTTTAAATTCTAAAAATGTGGATATGAGAATTATGACTTGGAAAGAATTAGGAAAAGTATATATAAAAAAAGTAAGACCCGAAACAATACTGGATGATTATGCCCAGTTAATGGATTTAATGAAATATTCTAAATATTTTAGACCTGAACAAAAAACATTAGTCAAGCTTAATCTTTCTTGGAGTAAATTTTTTCCTGCATGTTCCTCCCCTCCCTGGCAAGTTGAAGGAGTCTTAAAAAAATTACGAAATGATGGATTCAGTGGAAGAAATATTTATACATGTGAAAATCGCACTGTAGTAACGAATATTGCTAAAGGTTTAAAAGGAAATAAATGGGAACCAATTATTAATAAATACAATACTTTTTTTATTCCATTAACCCGTGTGAAGTTTGTTCCATTCAAAAGTAAAATTCCTTTGAAAGTTCTTGATTCAAAGGTTTTTCCGAATGGTTTTTCCATACCTCAAGTTTATATTGGGAAAAATATGATTCACCTACCAACATTTAAAACTCACGGACATACAGGTGCAAAAGGTGGAGAATTCGGAAAAGATAACCCTGAATCTGCAGGTGGAATTACCTGTTCAATAAAAAATTCCTTTGGAGGTTTATTAACAACGCGCCGCCATTTTGCGCATCAATATATGAGTGAAGTGCTTCATGATTTATTAGCCATCCAAAAACAAATACATCCTAATATTATGGCTCTCGTTGATGGAACTGTGGCTGGAGATGGTGCAGGACCACGTTGTATGATTCCACGCATAAAAAATACGATCCTTGGTGGATATGATCAAGTCGCTGTAGATGCCATGGTGGCAAAAATTATGGGATTTGATCCTATGAAATTACCATTTATTAAAATGTGTCATGATTCTGGTTTTGGAATAGGAGATCCGGACCAAATCGAAGTTATTGGAGATGTAGAAGCATCAAAGGAAAATTGGCATTTTAAGGTTAATCGTAGCTTAGTCATTTGGGGAGATCAACAAGTACGCAAAGGAAAATTGAAATTTTTAGAGCCTTTGATGCATACTTTCTTATTTAAATTAGGACCAGTAATGCTCTCTAGTATATATCATGATCTTTTCTGGTATAACACTGTTGGAATGAAAAGAATTAAAAAATATATGCAAACTGAATGGGGACAGCTTTTCCAAAAATATCCCAATAAGGATCCTCAATCAAAATTAAATCATCTAAGAGAAGAGTGAATTGAACAAAACTAATCGGTTAATTCGCTTTTTTTTTATTCTTCTTTGAAGAGAATAAATGTCCTGTTCGTCTTCCTATAAACATCGCTGCTTTTTCATGTTTTGATGATACTTTATTTATACCATTATAAGGCTTTTTTGAAGTCGAAGTTTCATTTACAATGAAAATATCTGATTGATTTTTGATTTTTTCACCTTGTAATAGATGATTGATATATTGATCTGTTAATTCAATTACTCCATCTCCAATTTTAATAACTTTTCTTTTAGTAGGAAAAGTTTGGAATGAAGTTATGATATATTGTCGTAATTCAGCAAGATTTGATATTTCACGACTATAAACGAAAACTCCATCAAAAAATATTGCAACACCTGTCATTCGGCGACCTGGATCGATCCCAATTGTTAGAGTGTGAAATGATATTAAATTTTTTGAATATTGAAGGGCTTTTAACAGAATTTGATCAGGTGAATCTTCTTGTGATACTTCTAAAATGTGAATTGAAGATCTTATAATTGCTGAAGTTTCTTTAAGTTCTTCTTTTGTAGTAATTAAAACACGTAAGGATCGATGAATTTTTGAAAGATTATCAAGAGCGATAAATGGGATCTCTTCATTTCTAAATTTATGTGTAATTAAATAAAATAATTTTGCATCATGCATATATACACATATATCAACCAAATTATCACCCTGAATCAATAAAACAATAACAATAACTTTAACATATTCTTTATTGCTAATATAATGTAATAAAATGCGATGAAATAAAAAATGGTATCAACTCAAAATATCAAAAACACAACTGTATATGATTTATACTCCATTATATTAAATAATCCTTTAATATACATGTTTTGGGGCGATTCTGGAGTTGGGAAAACCACTATTTCATTGCAAATTGCAAAATTCATAATGAAGCGCCAAGATGCAAAAGTTCTTTATCTTAATACGAAAGAAACTCTTAATTTAAAACTGATTTCCAGATTATTTGGAATCGATACTAACTCTACAGTATTAAATGAAATTGAAATTGAAAATACAAAGAATAGAACAGAAACAACAAAGATAATGGATGGAACCAATAAAAACAATAAAATTAAAGATTTACAATTTTATTATTTCCATTATACTACAGTTAAATCCCAATATGAGTGTATTACACGCTGGATGCTCCAGATTCAACAATATATTCGGTTATTTGGTAAAAATAATGTGAAATTGATTATTATTGATGAAATTACCAGCAGTTATTTGGTTGAAATGCGAAAAGATCAAACAAATGAAAATCTAAATTATAAAATGCTCCTTATCCTGAGCACATTAAAAAAAATAGTAGAAACTTATCAGATACCCATTATTTTGTTGAATACATTCACTATTAAGGAAACCCCAGATCTGCAAAAAACCATAGCAGTTCCGCATGGAGGAAAAATTCTTGATTTTTGGATAGATTTTGAAATTAAAATGACTCGCGTACCTTTACTGCAGGTAATTAATTTTGAAATAAAGAAAAATCTTCCCAATTTTCCGTTGCTTAAATCTTGGAAATGGAAAATAAATTTCGCTGGTTTTCAATAATTCTAAATGTAGAACATTTAAATTTTCTAATAAAAAAATTAGTTTTCTATATGCTTTAAGTAGATTTTTAAGTGCTTGAATTATTTACTAAGGAGATTTCTTTTAGTATTGCTTTTAATCCGTGAATACTGATATCTGATTTAATTGCATGTGGTTCAATATGTGTTCGTGAGAATTGAAAACCTTTACTAATAATTTTTTCTTCAATTGTTTTCATGCTTGGAACTGAAACTTGAAGAATATCACATATTTTATGGATATCATAATATCCTAAAGGTAATTGATTTTCTTCTCTTACAATTTTTAATGTTCGTTCGATTCTGGATTTTGAAGGAATAATATCCTTTGAATTTGCTTCTGCTTGATTGATACAATTTAAAACAAAAGATTCATCATGAAGATCGCCAATCCATAATGGTCCTCCAAATTTTAAAGAGCATCCACAATTAGGACATTTTTTAGGGATTTCTAAAATATTAAGACTAAACTTTTCCCGCCAATCACAATTAGAACACCAAACAATATATCCGATATTTTTCAAATTCAATTGAACTGCTTCTTTTCCTTTTTCAATTTGCACAAAGACACGGATGTAATGATCAAAACTAAGGGATAATAAGGGTTTTATTGCTTTCATCCAAGGATGTGTGCTTTTTGCAATATAATAAAGAAGAATCCGCAGACCTACTTCTTTTGAAAATGTAGATCGTAGCGAACTTACATTATATTTTCTTAAACAAGCATCTGGTCGAACACCAAAAAGCACTGGAGTATCTGTTGCTGTTACACCTAATAATCCTTTTTTTTCGACAGCGCGAATTGCCGATTGAATGAAAATATTGGGTGTCCCAAATGGATCGATATCAATAATGCTAAAAAGATCCCTTTTAGCTGTATAATGAGCCATTAGCGGAATACAATCTTGATTCTCAATTTGAATTTTTATAGGGAGATTGTTTAGTTCAATGTTTTTTTTGATAAGTCCAATTGCTAAAGGATTTATGTCATTAGCGGTAATACTTAACGGTTTTTCTAAGTAATTTGCCAATCTTAATGAACGAATTCCTGAAGCTGCCATTGTATCCAAAATTTTTAATGTTTTTTCTTCATTCACTAGTTTCCATAAAGTTTGGAATGCACGATAAGCAATTAAGGTGATTGATCGGTTAATTTCTTGAACTGGATTATAAAAAACGGGCATAGATTTTAATAATGCTTTTCCACCATTTGAATATTCATCAGATGAATAAGAATAAAATCGTAATCCACCTTCTTCAGCGATAGATATATTAGAATCTAATCCTTTGTTACTGCCCATTATACTAATATCAATTAATCGTTATTTTAAACGATGTGCAATTTTGAGGAATAACAAAAATCTCGACAACTACATGATATTCGTGAGGTTTATAATTTTTCACAATTCTCCGCTCTTTTAGTTCACAAAAATAACCGTATTTTGAAGTAATAGAAGAGAATTCATCAAATAAACGTGTGGATTCTTTTTTATCTATCCCTTCGTAGATGATTAATGTTCCTTCTGGTTTAACTGCAGATAAGGCTGCAGGAATAGCATCTGTTGGAGCAGGTAACAACCCCATAATGATTCTATCGGCAAAAATCCCTTCACTCGCAAGTTTTGGTACAATCTCGCGACAATCTCCAAAAATTGGTTCGATAATATCTGAAACTTTATTTAATCGGATATTTTCTTGTAGATAATGAAACGCAGTTGGATTCCATTCTATAGAGTATATTTTTTTCGGACGCCGTGTTTTAGCCATACCTAATGAAAAATAACCAATACCGGTAAACATATCAATTATTATCTCTCCTTTTTGGACTTTTTTTGGAACTCGATTTCGTTCAGTAGCATTTCCTTTGGCAAACATTATTTTTGTAAAATCGAATTTATATCGAACATTATTTTCTGTAATAATTACCTCTGTAGATTGGTCTCCCCATAAATGAACCAATCCTGCAGGTTCTCGGTATTGTCCTTCGATTTCGCCTTTCCGATTCCAAACTGCTTCAACATTTTGTAAAATTTGAGGTATATACTCAGCAATTTGTACAGCATATGGTTCGATTTTTGGATGTAATTTTAATATTATGCGATGATTTAAATCTTGAAAACCTCTGGGAACAAAATCCAACAGTTCTTTAGGAATAATTCCTTTTTCGCTTAATTTTGCTTGAAGTAACTGTTTAAATCGCATGAACACCAACTGAGATGGTGAATGCACAAAAAGAGAAAAAATTTTTGCTAAAAAATAATTCTTTTTCAATTATGGAAAATTGGAAACGATTAGTCCCGTTTTTTTCTTCTGATACTTATGAGAGAATAGAAAAATTCTTACAATTTGAACAAAATCAAGGAAAATCTATACTACCAACACATGATAATATATTCAATGCTTTTAATCTTACTCCTTTTGAGAAGGTTAAGGTTGTGATATTAGGTCAAGATCCTTACCCTAGTCCTCAGCATGCTCATGGATTGGCATTTTCAATTCCAAAAAGCACGCAAGATATTCCACCAACGTTAAAAAATATCTTCAAAGAATTAAAATCAGATATTGGAAATGATACACCACATGGTAATCTAGAACATTGGGCACAACAAGGAGTTTTGTTATTAAATACAGCGTTGACGGTTGAAGAAGGAAAATCGAACTCCCACCAATCAATTGGTTGGAAAATACTTACAAAAGAAGTCCTCACTTTAGTTTCTCAGAAGAAAAAACATTGTGTTTTTATATTATGGGGAAACAATGCACGTAAATATCGAAAAATCCTTACAAATCCTGCGCATTTAATTATCGAAAGCCCCCACCCAAGTCCACTTGCAGCATATCGTGGATTCTTTGGTTCTAAACCTTTTTCCAAAACAAATACTTACCTAAAAGAAAATGGGTTAATCCCAATCGATTGGAAAATTCTGTAAAAAAATAATAAGTGATCACTCTTCTTGCTGAATTCCATTAATGATTAATTCTTGTTCTGCTTGAAATTCATCTATTGTATTCATTACAATTTGGGTATGCATCATTGCAGGGCCCCCATCCATTACACTGGTAGTTAAACAAGCTTCCATCAATTCTTCTTGACTGGCGCCCAATTCTAATGCTTTTTTTGCATGATAAACGATACACCATTCGCAACGTTTCGCTAAAGCAACAGACATCAATATAATTTGCTTTATTTTTGCACTTAAAGCCCCATCTCGATTAGTTGCATGAACATACTTGAGAAAACCTTTCATTGCAGGTGCGTTAAATTCCCTAAATTGTTGAAACGTACGGGTAGCTTCATCATATATCTCTTTACTGGATTTCAAAAAATTCACCGTTGATATTTTCGTACTCTGAACAAACATAAATATAATTTAAAATTTCTGCCTAATTATTTCAAGGGTGAATACCAAAACAACAGAAATGTCTTTATTTAAACAATTTGAAATACTGATGATACTCTTTCAACACTTTTTCTTTTAAGTTTATTAAAATTTGATTTGCAATGTCGCGATTGAGGTTGAATTCCACTTGTTCTCCTTGATCAAAGGAGATTCCACCGAGAATTCGTGTCCCGAGTTCACATTCAAAACAGGCATTTTTAGTGAGATCAAATTTCTCTAAAAATAAAGAAAATCTATTTCCAAAAAATAATGCGTAAATTGGTTCAAACTTGTGAACCATGTATAAATATTCATGTGAAATCCCCACAAGAGAAAAAAGAATGTAGTATCGCTGATTGTGGGAAAAAATTTGCTGGATTTTATCGATTGATACTAAATTTGTAATAATTATCCCTTCCTTTGAGAACAAAATTAATTTGTTATTGATTGAAGAAAAAAGCTGAAAGATTGAATATATCATTCATGTATGATCATTATGTGAAATAGATTAGAATTTATTTGGTTTGATTGAATTTTAAAACGATTTTTAGAAAAAGGTTTTTGAATATTGGCTAATTGTTCCCTGGTAGAATAGAATTCAATATAATCGCCCGATTTCAGCTTTTTTGTGAGAATTTTCAGTTTAATCATGAGATTTGTGCAGGTTAAATTGCTATAATCATCGATTTGAGTTTCAACAACCATATTTTTTTCTCCCATGTAATCAAGTATTTAGATTAATTCTTATAATTTGTCAGAAAAAAAAAATACGCATACCAAGATGAATTTGATTATAATTATCAGATATAGAAAAGATTTCATGCAGATTATTATCATTTAATATTTGAACACCTGGCAAACCATCAATACAGCCAATACCTTCGATATTTTCTCTAATGTTAGATGTACTAATTAAATTAGAATTTAAATCGGCATAATATTTTAAATTCTCCATATCATAGGTCGCTTCAATAATTTCTTTAATATTAAAAACAGGTTCATGGAAATCCTTATCTGTAAGAGTACTTCCAATAAATGTAAAAAGACCTTTATCTTGAAATAGCACCTTTGTTAAAATTCCATTATTTGCACATGCAATGGCAAAAGATATACCACCAAATGCCCATTCAGAATGGTATGGAGAATTAGAAATCACAATTAAAAGGGAGTATGATCCATCGAATGTGAATGTTTTGGAGTTTGATTTCAATATTGAAAAATAAATCATTCCAGAATTAGCAGAGAAAATAGGAAAGAGATGCTTAAACCTCTCAATTATTTCATTTAAATTAATAATTTCTACAGAATCAATCACATTGATAGGTGAGTAGAATCCATCAGAATTCATCATACAATATCCTCGAGCTATTGCACACCGAGAACATCCCATAATTTTTAGAAAAATTTCATCACTATTTGAATATTTAGAGAGTTTTGTCAAAAGGTTTCCTATATTTTCAAATTCTGAAGGATTTTGGTTGGAATGAAACATATGTAAGCCATCCAAATAAGCATATAACTCAGTATTTTTGTTCATATTAGCTGCAGCTTTTAGAAATCGAGTGCAATAGACAGATGAGCGGCTCATATATGGTCCTTCCAATTGAAAAAAACCGATGTTATGAAGAATTTTGGATAATTTGCTTGTTTCATAATTTAAAAAGGAGTAATTCTGAGAAATAAGATGATCCCAGAAATCATAAGGAGAATCCCCAATTACATCAATATTTTCAAAAAATTCATTGGACTCATTAGTATTATATATTTTTCTAAAATCCAATCCACGTAATTGAGATTCCCATCCATCAAGCACCCAGAATATTAAATTATTTTTGTTTTTCTGAAATTTCTTTATAATATCTATGATTTCTGGGTTGAAAAAAGAAAAGAGTGCTTCACCTGTAATATAAAAATGCAATTCTAACTTATCTTTTAATTGATTTTCATTTGTCAAGGAAAGAATTAATTTCATTCTAACAAGAGATATGTAATCAGAAAATAAAAAAAATAAATTCGGCATATTTATTCCTCCAAAGAGACATTTTAATAAAAAAGAGAATAAGAATGTTATTTCTTTTCAATAGTTAATTCCCACAAACCAGGTTCTAACTTCTTTAATTTGACAGGATATTTCGCTTTCTTCATAGCTCGAGGAATAGTTTTAGTTGCAGCAGGCGGATGGTCACATTTCACAATGAGAAAATCACCTGCAGAAATTTCTTCTAATTTTTGCTTAACAATTAAAAGGCAAAATGGACATACTTTTCCAGTAATATCTAATTCATGATTTGTCATATATATGCTTCAACTCCTATTGTATTTTAACACTTGTAATATAAAAAATAAAAAAAACTTAAAAAAGAGAAACAACCCAACTGGCAATGAATAAATGAAACAATACTGCTCCGACCATCATGCCTAAGATGAAGAAAAGAGATTTGACATTACCTTCAAATCCCATGACAATTTGCCTCAGAGGACATCCTCCTAACATAACACCCAATAATCCCATTCCAAAACCACCAATAATTGCTAAAATTATATACGCCCAGTTTTCTAATCCTCCAGGTGCTCCTGGAATTGGAGTAAAAAAACCTTTTTCAGCAGCCCAATAGAAATTAGGAAATGCAGTTCCAATAATCAGCGAAAAGATGAAATAACTTACGAAAGCAGAAGCAATTAATGCTAAATAACCAAAAAATAGTCTGGTCTGCTTAAACAAAAATAAATCCCTCATTCCACCAATGGAGCAGAAGCCAGATTGCTGTGCAAAATAACCAATGATAACACCTAATATAAGAGTCAAGATTGGAACTAAAATCAATACTGCAGTCCCTGTGAAAACACTTTGTAACATCATTATTTTGCTTCCTCCTCAATTTGTTTTTTCATTTGAAACAAGACAATTCGGGTTCCTACAAAAACACCCAAAGCTATCGCTAAAATACCTATAAATGCAAGCATATCTCCATATGCAAATCTTAAAGCGGCTCGGTAGGGACATCCTCCAAGAAGAAGAGCAAATATCAAAACAAAGATTCCACCAAGGAAATATAATAATGCCCCTTTAAAGTTTGCCTTTTTTATACGGAATTCTTTATTATTTTTAGCAGCTATAAGTGCTCCGATCATCACACCGATAATACTTAAAGCCGGTGCAAATGCAGCTGCAGAAAAAGGTGCAACAACCAATGATGTTCCAAAGATTGAATTGATTAAATCATCCACCATATCTCGAGTGTGACATGCAACGCAAAAACCGTATGCTTCAGGACCTCCAGCTGAATATAGAAGAGATTGTAACAATGCAGCTAAAAAACCAATAATCACCCCTAAAAATATCGGCGAGCGAACCATTTTAATTAAATTTTTAGACTTGGATTCATCTTCCATATCATTCCTCAATATTTTATCCTATAAAAAATTAGATATCAAACGAAATGAACCTATAGAATGTTTTAATAGATAGAAAAAAAACAACGTACTATGAAAAAAATTAATAAATATATGAAAAATTTTTATAGTAATTGTAAACACTAAAAATTATGAGTTCTTCACCTTCCTTATTAAATTCAATTCGATCTCTTCGAATTGAACACTTTTTAACACTAAATGAACTCATCAAAACGAGATCTTTTTCCCAAACTGCAAGAAATTTAGGTATCACACAAGGTGCAATTTCCCATAGATTGAAAGATTTAGAGCATGCACTTGGAAATTTAGAATTATTAACCCGTACTTCCAGATATCTTAGCATTAATCCTGAGGGATTAATAGTGAAAAAATTTTCAGAAAAACTTGAAGAACAACTTTTAGAATTGCAGTTAAAAATTCAAGAAGCAAATAAAACACCCCAAATTAATATTACAATCGCCTCTTCTTCCATTCCTGGAGAATATCTTCTTCCTAAATTATTTATGCATTTTCAGAATAAATATCCAAATCTGATTTTTCAAATTCATATTTCTAATACAAAATGTTCTATTAGCGAGCTTTTGAATGGCAAAACAAATTTTTGTGCAGTAGGAAATTTGGATCATGTTAATCTTTCAGAAATAGATTATAAAGAAATCGGACAAGATAAAATTCTAATTATTGCTAAAAAAAATCATCCTATTTTCAGTTCATTACAAAAAATAAAAAATAAAATCGATTATCCTCAAGTTTTTTCTCATTTGCTGAAGTATCCGTGGGTACTCCGAGAATTGGGCTCTGCCACTCGTGAAATCTTTTTTCGAGAATTCAAGTATAGTTCTAAAATTCAGGTAGGATTGGAACTTCACAATAATACAGCCATCATTCATGCAGTGGAAAATAGTAATGCATTATCTGCTATAAGCAGCTTTGCACTTGAATCGTTAGGTAGAGAAGCAAATGTTCAACCAGTTAGACATATAGCACTAAAGAAAATTCAAAGGAATCTATATATTGTAAAAAAGAAGGAAAAAAGATTGAATCCACATGAAAAAGATTTTTGGAATTTCACCAGTACCTTTTAATTACAGTATCTTTAATAATTGATGCTTTATTTGGGTAATCTAACGTATAATGCGCCCCCCGACTTTCTTTTCTGGCTAAAGCGCTTTCAACAATCAACCTTGCAACTGTTAATAAATTTCGCAGCTCAATTAAGTCGCTTGTTATTTTAAAATTCCAATAATAATTATCTACTTCTTCATGAATCAAAGAAATCCTATGACGGGCTCTCAATAAATAACTAGTAGAACGAATAATAGAAGCATAATTCTGCATAATGTGTCGGATTTCATTCCAATTAAAAGTAATTACAAAAGCTTCTTTAGAATCTGTTATTCCTTCTTCTGACCACTCTTGAATCTGATAAGGAGGAAAATTTCTTTTAGAATATTTTTCACCAACATATTTTCCACATTCATAACCACATACCAAACCCTCTAAAAGAGAATTGCTAGCTAACCTATTTGCCCCATGAAATCCTGTACATGCACACTCCCCAACTGCAAAAAGATCGGGAACATTAGTTTTCCCAAAAATGGTAGCTTTAATACCTCCACAAATATAGTGAGCAGCTGGAACTACAGGTATGGGTTCTTTGGTAATATCAATATTAAACTTTAAACATGTTTCATATACTCCGGGAAATCGGCTTTTTAAAAATTCAGGATCTTTAAATGATATATCAAGCAAAACATAATCATCACCAGTTTCTTTTAGGACGGTATCAATTGCTCGTGCAACAATATCCCGAGGTGCCAATTCTTTTAAAGGATGAATTTTCTCCATAAAGCGATTTCCTTTCAAATCTGTTAAAATTGCACCTTCTCCTCTTATTGCTTCAGTGATGAGAGCATTCTTTGCCAAAGGATGATATAAACATGTAGGATGGAATTGAACCATTTCCATATTTACGATTTCTGCTCCAATTCTGGAAGCCATGGCAATTCCATCTCCTGAAGCCACATCTGGATTACTCGTATAAAGGTATACTTTTCCGATACCCCCTGTTGCTAAAATAGTGGCTTTTGCTTGAATTGCGTATATTTTATTTGTTTCATTATTAAGGACATAGACACCAGCACATTTTCCATTAATTTCAATTAGATTTATTGCCACTTGATTTTCTCGGAGTTCTACGTTTGGATATTTCTTAATTTGATTTACTAAAGTAAGGAGAACTTCACGCCCAGTTAAATCTTCATAGTGCAAAATTCTACGTGAATGATGCCCACCTTCTCGACCAAGATCTAAAATGCCTCCCTCTTTTTTATCAAATTTCATACCCCAATTGATTAAATCCTTTACCCTTTCTGTTCCTTTTTGAATAATTTTACGAACAACTTCTCTATTACATAATCCATCTCCCGCTATCAAAGTATCTTTAACGTGACCCTCAAAATCATCACTCCAAGGCCCGGATGCAGCAATTCCCCCAGCGGCATAATATGTATTGGAATCAATTTGCTTTTTTTTGGTTAAAATTAAAACTTGTCCAAAATGTTGTAGTTCAAGTGCAGTTGAAAGACCAGCAATTCCCCCACCAATAATCAGAAAGTCAATTTTTTCAACCATTATCCAATGTAATTTGGGAAGGATAAAAAAGCCTCTCTTCATTTTCTTTAGGTGATCTTAATATCATGAAATATCACTTTCTTAAAATGAAAGAGCAGCTTTTTCAAAAGTATTGTTTAAAATATCAAAAATCTTTAAGTGATCCTCTATCAAAACAATCATTTTTAGAAGAAAAATTGCGAGTTTTGATTCTTTTTTCATCATCTACAGATAAATTAGAATGGATTAAATCTGTTTCAAAAAGAATAACATTTCCTTCATTAAACATAGAGAAAAAATATATTTCAAAAATGGTGTTATGGGTTGTTGCTTGGGCAAATTTTAATGATCTCATTGAATTGAGCAAAAATTCATCAATTCAAGATATTTTTATCGATCTCCATTTGTTTTTATGTAGAGAAAAAGTTCAATTGAATTCAGATAAACCTAATTCAAATACCATAATCAAACCATTAAAAAAACTAAAATTGGATTTTCTGCGAAAAATACGAATCGATATTGCACTTTTCGATACTGGAATTGATTCAAAACGACTAAAATCCATAGGAAAAGTGTTACATGAATGCAACATTACAGATGAAAATATTGAAGATTTAAATGGACATGGAACATTTATTGCCCAAATTTTAGAATATAACCAAAATTTCCAATCAAAAGGTGATTTCTTTCAAAGTATCCAAGAAATCGCAAATCCACAGATTTATTTACATGATTATAAGATTTTTAATCGAGATGGGAGTGCATATCTCTCTGATCTTTTATTTGCACTCCATCAACTTATCCAAAATATCGAAAATCAGCCAGAAGGAGAAAAGATTCAAATTCTACTCATTCCGGCCACTACATCACCTGCTGAAGGATATGAACCACTATTTACTCCAATTCTTAAGGAAATTAAGCGGTTAAACATACAAATAATTTGTGCTGCAGGAAATTTTGGACCAGAACCAGGTTCTCTGGGGTATCCGGCAAAATCATCCGACGTATTAACTGTTGGAAGCCTTAATTTATCGGGAAAAAATGATCCTGCATTCTTTTCAAGCCAGTTGATCATTTCAAATGAAGAAAAGGAAGAAATTTACCCCATTATTTACGATTTAGGAAAAATCGAAACATCAGCTCCACTATCCTTTTCTGGAACATCTGTTGCTGCAGCTCAATTCTGTGCAAAATTTTTAATAATAAAAGCACTATATCCCATGATTGATACAGATTCTTTAATAGACCTAATAAAGAAAACATCCAATAGCAAAATTACATTAATAAAAAAAACAAAAATCTATACTTTAAATCTAAATACAATATTAAAAAAATTAGGCTGGTGGAAAGACTCAGTCCAAAATATAAGAATCATGGTTCTTCAAGCAATAGGCATTTCTTGCTTATTGCTTTTTATGTTTCTTTTTTCATTTTTTCTTTTTTAATTTATGGAGGTTAAAAAAAAATGTTCATTTTAACACACATTTTTGTGCCACTACTACTAATTGAAATATTTGTCCAAAAAAATAAGAAATTTGAAGAGAATTTTAAAAGATGGGCCATAATAATTGGTAGCATTCTTCCTGATATAATAGATAAACCCCTATCACTAACATTTTCTACACTTTTCAGTGGAAGAGGGATTGCACATGCACCTTTATTATGGTTACTAATTATTGGAATACTTGTTATAATTCCGAAAACGAGAATTTTTGGTGGATCGCTTGGATATGGTGTTTTTCTCCATCTTCTCTTAGATATTCCTCATATTCCGTGGTTGTGGCCCTTTGTTCCCTATGAGATTTATCATTCTAGCTTCCAAGAATGGTTAAATTCTTTATTAAATAATCCAGTAATCATTTTTTCAGAAGTTATAAGTTTTATAGGGTTAATTGTTCTATTTAAATTAAAGAAAATCATTTTTGATGGAAAAATAATAAACACTATATCATTAAAGCGGTTTCTCTTCAATCATCATAATGATTACAAAGCGAGGCTAAACACATGAATAGTACTGAAGACTATAGCAATATAGAATTAAGCACAAAAAATGAAAACATCTCAGTATTACCTTCCCGCTCTTTTCAAATGGATAAAGAAAAAATATTTCAAGAATTAGATCATTTACTCGAAACAGACTTAATTAAAAGAGAGTACTCCATACTAGATAAAATCCCAATTATCCAATTCGATAAGAAAAAAACCCCAATAATTGCAGAATTTATGAGAACTATCGGATATACTTTAGAAGGTATAGTTGGTTCAGATGAAGATGACTCAATTATTCTCTATTATATCTTTTCTCAATCAGAATTTATTAAAAATTCCGAAATCATTCTGCAAACATCCATAAATAAGAAAATGGAACAAACATCAATAAAAAAAATCTTTCCGACATCAGAAATCTATGAAAAGAATGTATTTAATCGATTAGGACTTCGGTTTATTCATCGAGATAATATTTCAGATAAAATCAAAACTATAATCCATGTACCTTATCAAATCTTGGAAAAGAATGATAATAAAGCCCCATATAGCCAAGGAATATTTAGTGATATTCATCAAGCACATTATTACATTCATCTATCAACAAATCCAATGACAGGAATGATTAGAAGTGTAAAATTATTAACTGGATGGAATTATAAGCAAATCCAACCTAAACTTGAAAATGAGAAATCGATAGATCAAATTACAGTTCTTTTAGAAGAACTTTCCCCAAATAATGCAATTCATTTAAGCTTAGCGTTCATGATGAATTTAGAAAAATTAAAAAATATTACTCTTGTTAAAAAAGTTCAACATATTCGGACATTATTAGCTGAGATAGAAAGAGTACACTCCCATTTAATTTGGTTTGCAAATTTAGCATATCTTTTAGATCTACAACTATTTTCTCATCGATTTATAAAAACGATTAAAAAAATGGAGCAATTGAACAATCAATTTTTTGGTCATCCTTTATTACATAATTCAATTTCCTTTGGTTCAGTCTCTGATTTATCAGCTCAAGCAGCTAGAGACTTTCTTAACAAATTTAATAAAATATCGAAGAAAATAAAAGATCTTTTGAATAAATTTATAAAATTGCATACATTGCATGTAAATTTAAGAGAAATTGGTATAATTTCATCAAAAGAAGCAATTTTATGGGGATTAACAGGACCTTCTCTACGAGCAAGCAATCATCTAGTTGATACACGAAATTCTAATCCTTATTTATCTTATTTATCAGGAAATATTTCTCAAAAATGGGCAGTAGTCGGATCGACTAAAGGGGATTGTTTTGCAAGATGTTTAGTTCGCAGTAAGGAAGTGATTGAGTCAATCAATATTATTTTAGAGTATTTAAAGGGTTTATCAAACTATGTTCTTCCAGCGCCACCATCAAAACAAATAACGAAAAATTTTACCCCAAATCAAACAGCTTTATCATCTGTAGAAGCACCTCATGGAAAACTTTCAATATTTTTCCAAACAGATCGAAAATCAGAATCAGAATTAATTTATACGATTAGAATTATAACTCCTGATTTTCGAAATTTCAGTGCTTTAAATCATATCCTTCTGGAAGAAGATCCAGAGTATGTAAAGATTATTTTACACAGTTTAGATTTGGATTTTTCTTTAATTGATCTTTAAAAATAACTAAAGAAAAGGTATAATTACATGAGATTGTATAATCCGCCTGCAGCGTTACTTCCAAAAGGAGATAAATTTTCAGTAGAATTGGCAGGGGCTAAAACAATCTTGGCATTAACAGAAGAAAAAGATTTTATTAATATCGCTTCAGTTTTTGATGAATTATCATTAGGTGAATTTTGGAAAGATAATCCTGCTATTGCTGATCAAATTGAAAAAATTAACATAAAATATGAAGATTCTGATGCACTTTATGATCCAAAGATACTTGCAGAGAGAATTATATCAACAATTGATAGGATCCGTACGAGAGGTTTAATTTTATTTGGAACTGCGAGTTTTGAAGGGAATGCATTTGAATCTTCTGTTTTTGATGAATTAGAACTCAGTTTTGAAGATCAAGATCGATTATTAAATCTCTATAAAAAAAGTCGTATTAAAGGTGCTTTTCCAAATGTAAAAAAAGGAATTTCTGGCCTAAATGAATATGTGGAAATAAATTGGTTTGGGGATGCTTCAAAATTCTTTACTTTAACAGATAAAAAGGACTTAAATGAAATTGCAGCAATGACATATCCATATGAAGGAACTGTTACTGGAATAGTTGCTGTTGCTCAAGGTGCTGCAAATTTTATTATTTTAACAGACACAATTTTTAAAAAAACAGATTCTGCTCAAATTCATATAGATAAACGTAATTTAAATCAGATGTTTAAACTACTAAATAAAGGAATCTTATCTGCACCTATTTCATGGTTTAAAATTGATTTAGGATATAAAGGTTTGCAATCTTTAGAAGGTTGGGATGAAATTAAAGATCTCCCTGAAGTTAAAAAAGCTATTGCAAGTTATCGCGATTATCATCGAAGCTTAATTATTCAAAAGGAAAAAAAGACAATTGAAAAGATATTAGATGAAGATTTGGGCAATCCAATCGATTTTTCGAAATTAACAGAAGAAGAAATTGAAGATGATTTAGAACAAATAATGGCAACCTTAAATCGACTAAATGAATTACAAATGAGCAGTGTAGAAGAAAGCTTCTTGTATGATCCTCCTAAAATTCTTTTTAGCCAAGCAAGTTCTAATTTGGCACCAATTGGAGGTGCAATGAGTTTATTATCAATTGATGTCGGTCAAAATATTAGTTGCGTCGCTTCATTGCGAGAAAATGTTTCATGGGGAGAATTTCTTTGTGATGATGAATCTCAAGAATTAGATGAAGAAACATTTTTTGATATCCGAGAAGATCAAGATTTTTTTGAATTAGAAAACCCAATTCAACTGAGAGATATATATACTAAAACTTTTCAAAATATCATGCGAGGAAGTGAGTTATTTTTAGGTTTATTAGAATTAGAAGCAAACAGTTTTGAATTTAGTTTATTTCAAGAACTTCCACTTGAAGAGACTATTTTAAAAAAATTACAAGAATCATATCATTTGAAAATACGACAGGGAAAATACCCCCAACTTAAAGATCGACATATAAAAATAATCTGGAAAGGTAAAGGTAAACAAGTATTCACATTTCCGAATTGTTTTCCAAGTATTTTAGATATTGCACAAACAATTTTTTATGATAAAAAATATCATGATAAATATTTTACAGGAATCGTTTGTGTGGATGAAAACTCCACTTATTTCTATACGCTGACAAATAACATAAAAGAAGAAAACAAAAAAGTAGATCAAACAACTCTAAAACAGCTTTTTGAGGATTTAAATAAATCAGAGATTGCTTTGTTATGTTGGTTTAAAATTAATCTTGGACTTTCATCTTTGAAAAATCATCCTTATTGGAAAGGAGCAATGAACTATGATAGTCTTCAATATGTCTTAGAAAATTATAAAAAATACATGAAGACTTTAATTGAACAAAAAAAAAAGGAAGACCAATACCGAATCTATTAAGGAAAAAACACCATATATACTACAAAGAAGGAGATTAGTAATGAAATTATTTTATCCCCCTCCCCAATTATTTGATATTGATCGGAAACAAATTTCCCTTTATCGATTGAATTCATTGATGATTGCAGTAGATCAGAATAAGAATTTAATTAATGTTAGGGATATTATTCACCCCTCAATCTGGATTTCATTTTGGGATCAATATAATAAAGGAATTCCTAAAGATCAAATCCATATTATAAAAGAAGAGGATTCACAAGTCAATTCAGTATTGAGGTTAGGAGATCAAATAATTCAGGGCTTAAATTATATTATGACCAAAGGTTATATTTTTTTAGGTATTTTAACTTTTACTGAACAAGTTCAAGATCCACAAATTTTAGAAGACTGGGGATTTTTCAAACGTAGAAAAAAATACTTTAACGATTTAATTACAAAATATTACGAACAGCCGATTACACCTCAAATTGAAGAAAGATCGTATGTTTTTGCTAAATTCTTAGGAGTAGGTGAAAAATTCTTTACTTTTTCACAATTAAATCAAGTTCAAATTGCTCAAATGTCTTCTTATTTCCATGGAAATCTACATGGAGTAGTAGGTCTTAAAGAAAACACACTTCATTTTATGTTACTGTCTCAGAACATAAGCAAACATGAAGAAAGTTCAGATTTAATTATGGATAAAAGAGGGAGAGATATTTTAATTAATTTAATTAAATCAAAAGAATTTATACCGGCAGCGGCTTTTCAATTTGATTATGGTATTTCTTCTTTATATAAAATAAAATTTGAAGGAATTAATTTATGGAATGCAATGGAATTATTACCTCAATACTCCAAACCAATGAAATTATATCAACAATATCTTCAAGCATTAATTTTTGATAAACCACTACCAATTAAACGAGTAGAACTCCCTCCTCCCTTTTTAATTGAAGTTCCTACTTTTACTAAAGAAGAAAGAATGCTCAGTCCAGAGGAATTATTAGAAGAAGAAGAAAAAGGGAAAACACAATCAAAACCTGATATTTCATCTGAAACTCCACAAAGAGATATAAAAGATAAAGAACAAAAAACAAATTTAGATAATATTGAAAAAATTTCACCTATTACTCATTCTGAACAATTGAAAACGCCAGAATTACCACAAAAACCACAAGTTTCTACATTAAAACTTAACAAAATTTCTCTTGATAAACCTCAACTTAAACCAATTAAACCTTTAAATCCCCAAAGTTCATCAGTTTTAGAAGAAGAATATGAAGATATTTTTAATAGAACAAAAGAAAAAATTCAATTATTTGATGAAAATGGAAAAGCTATTATTAATCCAAATGAAATAGATTCTGTAATGTCTACGTTTTCTGAAGAAATCATGCGTGAATCTGGAAAGATGATAAATCCTTCAATTATGACGAAAGATGAAATATTTAAAGATCTTGAAGCATCTTTAAAAGCTTTATCTCAATTAGATGAACTTGCACAAGATGATCAAGCAGTTAGTCGTATTTATTATCCTCCACTCTCATTGATTTCAAATGCTTCTAAAGAAGGAATGGCAATTGGGGGATCAACTGTTATTGTGAGTATCGGAACAGGAAAGAACCTTTGGATGGTACCCGAAATAAAAGGAACCCAAATGTGGGGAACTTTCTACAAAGATTCAGAATTAAGCGATCAATTTGAAGATTTCATCGCTTTACAAGAAAAGGAAATTGAATCTATTGAAGATTTTGAGTTATTTCTTCAAAATGCATTTGTACGTATTCGTTCTAATAATCAAGTCTTTCTTGGAATCTGCGATTTTGAAGCTAACGGATTTGAAAGAAATGTTTTTGATCCTGAATTAATGTTGGATTCAAGCGATCTCCAAAAATTAATGGAAATACATCAAAAAAAAAGGGAGAATATGCAATTTCCTGAACTTGAAAAAGAACAATGGATTGAAATTAGATATTATGGTAATTCAGAGATTATAAAATTCTTTACTGATCCAAATATAACAAGTATTTTAGAAATTGCCAAAAGTTCTACGGAAAATATTGTCTTTAGGAAAGGAAAAATAGCAGGTATTGTTTGTTTAGATGAAGAAGCCGCATATTTTTTCATTTTAAGTGATAATTTAAAATTCTTAAATGGTGAAAAAGAAAAATTCATTATAGACACAAAAACATTAGAAAAAATGTATCAAATGATTGAAGAAATGGATTTAACACCTGCTTCTTTCTGGCGAATTTCGTTTGGATTTAATAGTTTTAAACAATTAGAACGATGGGATGAGATTAAAAAAGGAATCATTTTCCCTATAATAAAAGAAAATTATGAGAAATATCTTGCTAAATTATTAGAAATTAAAGAAAAAGAAGATCAGATTCGAAATTCTGCAGAACAACGATTTCAAATAAAAAAATAAAAAAATTAGATATCTGGGATTAAACTCAGCAAGGTAGCAATTATTTCACCTTGTTCGGTGAGTTCATTAGTGTCTGTTATCAATTCATTCCTTTTTAATGCAGTAATCACCTGTATAATAAGAGGGATTTTAGTAACTTTTTCTAATTTGCTGTTATCACGTATACCAGATTCGATTGCGATCAAAGTTTATCGTTGCTCTCTATTTAAAGATGAATTTTCAACAACAGGATCAACTAATGCTTGAGTATTTCCCCAATCTGGTTCAACCGTAAACTCATTGTAAAGAGGATATTGAACTTGGCCATTAGATATTTTATCTGTTTCATATATTGTAAGATTTGGATCTGGTTTTTCCATCCATTGATACCATTCAGCCAGTGCACTATCTGGAATTGTGTTTCCTATTCCACCACCATTAGTTCCAATAATATTTAACATTTCATCATCAAAATTTCCAGTTAATCCCCAATTTAATAGATCTGGAGTATTAAAGCTAATAAAATTCCAAGGAGATACAGGGTTGCTCGCATTGATTCAAGATTTTTACATGGAAAAAAGTTCATCGGATATCGAATTATTGGTAAAGAAGCATTCATTTTATTCAATCCTTTTGCTACTTCCCAGTTGAACCAAAACCTCCCAAACCGCGCTCTGAAATCGGTAAGGTTTCAACTTCTTCAAATTCATAATCAACCAATTTTCTAATAATAAGTTGGCAAATTTTATCCCCTTTATGAAGAGTAACAGGTGAATTTGAGAGATTAACCACAATAGCTCCCCACTCATTTCTATATCCTGCATCAATAGTTCCAGGAGAATTAACAATTGACAACCCTTGCCATAAAGCTAAACCACTTCTCGGAACTACAGCGGCATAATAACCTTCCGGGATTGCAGTTGCAAATCCTAATGGACACAAAATTCTTTCAAGGGGTTGTAGGGTATATTCATCATCATCAATTTCGATTAACTCTTTATTTTGAGAATTTTTGATTTTTTTAAATCCATGAATATAACAATCAGCACCGGCATCTCCGATTTTTGCGATTTTAGGTAATTTAGCATCTGACTGCCATTTTTTTATAGGTATTTTCATGATTATATTAAAACCATAGCAACATTTTTTTTAAAGATAGTTGATAATACAAAAATATAGAGGAATTAGAAGGGAAATAATTATGTCAGAAATAACAATTACACGCTACAATCCAAGAAAAGATAAGAATGAATTGGAGCAATTACTGAAGGATTTTGAATATCGAATTGGCAAAGTTGATTTTGATAAGTTTTCCAAGGAAATTGAAGAACGGAGCAAGGATCTTCGATTACGAAATTCGATGGTATTAGCAAAAGAAGATGGAAAAATTGTTGGAGCAGGGTTTTTTAGTATCTGGAATGATTATTTAGGTCGTCAACATTGTGTTTTGCATGATATTATTGTAAGAAAAGAACATGCCTTCAAAAAGGGAATTGAAGAGAAGATCATGCGTGAATTATTTAATTATTTAAAGAAAACTATGAAGATTGAAAAAGTATCTTTATATGCTAAAAAAAAGGGAGACTCAAATCTACTTTCTGTTTTAATGAAATTGGGAATAAAAAAGAGCGAGTGGGATCACTACGAACATTTCTTATAAAAAAAGAACAAATATCTATTTCTAAGTAAATTTTTTTTACCATTACATTTCATTAAGTTCTTGAATTTCAAACAAATTTAGTATATCCTTCAATATCAATCGAACAGCTTCACAAAGGGCTAAACGTGCAGCTTGTAGTGTTGAATTTTCGGAAAGAATTGGACAAACATGATAAAAACGAGTAAAATATTGTGCAATATCGAGAAGATAACGCATTAATTCATGTGGTCTGAGTGTTTCTGCGGCATATTTTAACTTATCAGGATATTGATATAAAAGAGAAATGAGGGCTTTTTCTTCTTCATGAATAAGCAAGTTAAAATCAATTGAAGAAACTTGATAATTTTGATTGACAGAATTCTCATCAGGATTATATGGAACTGGAATCTTCTTTTCAAGACCTTTACGGAAGATGGAGCAAATTCTAGCATAAGCGTAGAGAATATAAGGTCCCGTTTCACCTTCAAAACTAATACTTTGTTCTGGATCAAAAATAAAATCGCGTGTATATTCATATTTTAGAATGAAAAATCGCAATGCTGCCATCGCAATTCTAAAAGCACGATTATTTACTTCAAGGAGATCCAAGAATGGATATCGTTTTTTAATTTCATTTTTGGCTAATTCTTGGAGTTCTTTCACGACATCGTCTGCATCCACAACGGTACCTTCTCTAGATTTCATTTTTCCGGAAGTAAGACGGATCATTCCATAGGAATAATGAATGTTGTTTAAGGGCATTCCTAATTTGGTCAATAATTCAAAAAGCGTCTTCATTTGCATATTTTGTTCATTTCCGATAACATAAATTGATTGATCATATGAAAAATCGTCATATTTCTGATGAGCCAAATATAAATCTTGAGTAATGTACAAAGAGGTTCCATCACTACGAATAAGCACTTTTTGTTTAGGAAGTCCTTTTTTAGAAAATCGTGCTACAATTGCACCGTCACTTAATTGTTCAAAAATCCCTTTTTTCAATCCTTGAAGCACTAGGTTCTTTCCCTTATCATATATTTGACTTTCATAGTATGTTTTGGTGTGTTTGATATTAAATAATTGGAATGTTTCTTGAAAACCTTGCTCAGCCCATGAATTCATTTTTTTCCAAAGAGCACGAACTTCTGGAACATGATTTTCCCAGTCAATTAACATTTGTTGAAGTTCTTTTTGCATCTGTCCATAGGGTGTTTTATCGATTTCTTGCTGAAGTTTATTTATTTTTTCAAAATCTTGCATTTCTGATGTTTTTTTCTTTTCCAATTCCAGTTCTTTTAATTGTTCTTCTACTTCTTTGAGAAGACGATTCTCTTCAATTGCAAATTTTACATAATAATCGCCAACAAAATGATCTGGTTTTTTTCCTTCCGTTTTGGGAGTTCTATTTTTTCCAAATTTTTGATAAGCCCACATACTTTTACAAATATGAATCCCACGATCATTTAGCAAATTAGTTTCATAAACAAAATGTCCGATTTTAGAATTCATGCGAGACAAAGCCTGTCCCAAGAGCATATTCCGAACATGACCGAAATGTAAAGGTTTATTCGTATTAGGAGAAGGATATTCAACCACAATCTTCTGAGGTTTAAAGTTATCAAACATTTTAGATAGAGAATACTTATGAACATCAGAAAAAATCTCTTGAATCACATCTTTTGCCATGATTTTTTTATTTATATGGAAATTTAAATACGGTCCTACTGCTTCTATTCGTTCAATCATTGGATATTTTGCAAGAAGAGAAGGAGTAAACTCGTGAGCTAAGTTTTGAGCAATTTCTGGTCCTTTCAACTTTAAAATTTTTTGAAGTTTAAAACAAATAATTGTAAAATCAGCATTAACCTTTTTATTAGCACTTTCAATAAAATTTACCAGTTTTGAAGCGGGAAGGTCGGGATTTTTTATAATATCAGCAAGAATCTCAGCAATGCTCTCTGCATAGTTCATACTTGGTAGAATATTGGAAATTCAATAAATATTTGCAAAATGAAATCTTCTCAAAAAGTGTTATCAAAAAATATTAGCAAAAAGTGAAATAAAAAATGCTATCAAAACCAAAATTCACAAAATTTTCATTCTATGAAAAAATTAAATACTTATGGCGTTATCATCAATTGAAGAAGCAAAAAAAAAAGCAGGTTATGCTGCAGTGGATGAATTTGTTCAAGATCATATGATATTGGGAATTGGAAGCGGGTCTACAGTTGTATATGCCGTAGAAAGATTAATTCAAAGAGTAAAAGAAGAAAATCTGCAAGTAATTTGCATTCCAACATCTTTTCAATCAACTCAACTTATTGTTAAAGGGGATCTTTATTTAGGAACTCTTGATCAATATCCTGAAATTGATGTAGATATTGATGGTGCAGATGAAGTTGATAACCAGCTGAATTTGATTAAAGGAGGAGGAGGATGTCATGTGCAAGAAAAAATTGTTGCAGGAAACAGTAAAAAGCTGGTTATTGTTGCTGATTATCGAAAAGAATCCGTAAATTTGGGAGAACAATGGAAAAAAGGAATCCCAATAGAAGTAATCCCATTTGCATATGTTCCTATACAAAAAAGAATTGAAAAATTAGGAGGAACATCTGTATTAAGAATGGCTAAAAATAAAGCAGGTCCAATTGTTTCAGATAATGGAAATTTCATTCTTGATGCAGATTTTGGTATAATTAAAGATCCTGCTAATTTAGATTTGCAATTAAAAAAGATTCCAGGAGTTGTTGAAACCGGTTTATTTGTTGGAATGGCGGTTAAAGCATTTTTTGGACAAAAAGATGGAACTTTAACCACACGCTCTCTATAGGCTTAATCGCTCAATCTAAGCACACTCTAAGCTCACTCTAAAATAAGAATAATGTCTTGCAACTATTTTGAATTTATATTAGATCTTAATCCCTTTAACTGAGTGAATGATTTATTCAAACATCGAAATAATTGGCCGTAGTTTAAAGAGAGATACAGGTCTGGTATATTTTGTTTTTTCCCTCATTTCAAGTTCTGCCCCATATAATTCCATAAATCTTCGTGTAAATGCTTGCAATTCTATTCGTAATTCAATAGAAGATTCATCACAAACAAGTATCGAAGTAATATAATCATTTTGTTCAAACATTATATCATAATAATCTTTTTCTATATAACGCAAATCTCCAGAATTTTGTAAGACTTCATCGGTAATTTTTTCAATTGCTGAAAGAGTTCCACCAAGTAAATCTATGTATTTCTCAGCAACATCATCCCTAAATAAATAATTTGCCAAAATTAAACCAGTTTTACTTTCTTGAACACAAATCATGATGGGTTTTCCTTTTGGAAGAATATCAGTCGTCCAAGCAATAACATCTTTAGTAGAAATAATTCCAATTGGTTGTCCTTTCTCATTTCCTACAACAACTCTTTTGTATCCTTTTGTATTCATAAAATGAACAACATCATCAATTGGTGTGTTTTTTTGTATAATTGGAATCGGCCCCCGCATTAATTCTTTCGCCTTAATTTCTGCAAGAGAGCGTTCTAAAGATGGTCTTTCATTATTTTTATTCTGAGATTTATTGAATTGCGCTAAAAAATGCACGATTTGACGATGAGAAATGATATAATATTTAGAAAGGTCATCAATATCTTCAATAATTACTGCAGATATCATCTTTTTATCCATTAATGCTACTACATCTAATAACGAATCTGACTTTTCTAATAAATATACTCCGACATGTGCAATATCTGCCGCAATTAAGCCGTAAGTCGGTTTTCTCGTCATAAATTTACTCCCGATACCTCTTTATAAATATGTCTAATGCTAATCAAAATACAGAAGATTTTATTCTTTTGGAATTTTCATTTTCTTGTAGAATGAGAACCAGTATTCGATATTTCTTGGCATTTCTCGCCTATTTCATTTGGGGGTTAACATTCCCATTTGCAATACAAGTCATGCCTCCATTATCTTCATATAGCTTTGTGTTTTTACGAACTTTGATGGGCAGTATTGTATTACTTATCTTTTTGGGAATTAAACGAGAAATTTTAGAATGGTTTTCTTCCTTTCGCGCGCATTTTAAAGCCCTCTTCCTATTTGCTTTAGGTCCTTTTACGTTTTCATATATTTTACAATTTTATGCGATTCAGTTTACTTCACCAATTAATCAATCAATCATTGCTCAAACTTCTATTATTTGGGTTATTGTTCTGAATTATTTCTTTTTTCATCAGAAACCGCACTTAAAATTTATTATCGGAGTAATTTTAGCAATTATTGGAGTTATTCTTCTTATTACTGGAAAAGGGCTAACTTTATCACCAGACACAATTAAAGGAGATCTTCTATCTATAATTGCTTTTATCTCATGGGCGGCGTACAGCTCCTTTTCGAAACCAATATCTGAAAAGATGCCACCTCTATATTCGATTACTTCAATCCTTTTAATAAGTACTGTGATTCTATCAGGATTTGCATTTGGAACAGGATTAACGGATCAAATTTCTCAGTTATCAGAAATTCAATGGGGGATAATGATATATTTGGGAATAATTTGCACTGGTTTGGCATATGTTCTTCATCTTGTAGGTGTTGCAGGTGAAAAAGTAAAAACAGAATATGTAGTATACACAGGTTTTATAATGCCTGTAGTATCTACTATTTACAGTGTTATCTTTTTAGATAAAATATTTACAAATAGAATGCTTCTGGGGGGGATTCTAATTATGTTTTCTGCAGTTATTGTTCAATATCAAAATCAGAATAAAGAACAATCATCTCAAGAAAATAAAAAGCAATCACCTCAAGAAAATAAAGGACAATCATTATTGATCAATTGGATCAGATAGATATTTGCTGCAAAACATAAGACCAGGAATTAATTTCTGAACGATTCCAATCATGTGTGGAGATATTTTGCTGGCATAAGAATCATGGAAAATCTGTAGATCAGCTGATATTCCTTTTTCATGTAGAGTAGTATTAAACTGCTGAATCTGAGCGAGAAAGCCATATTCATCATTTTCTTCACATGTAATTTGTAAAGCACAATTGTGAAAAGCATTAGGATATTTGTGAATCAAACTGTTGAGATCACGTTCCATCCATTTCTCTTTCGCTTTCGAGTTAAAAGATATAATATTACCGTTTTCATCCCTCTTGATTGATGGAAGAAGTGGAACATCCTTTGAAAAGATAAGATCGGCAGTATCCAAAATATCATCGAGATCTTGTTGACCAAGCTTAATAGCTTTTCTTTTTCCATAAATACGTTGATAAAAGGGAATGATTTCTTGATGGTTGAACAATTCTAACCATGAAATTGCAGGACTTAAAGCAGCAATTGCGGAAAAAAGATCAGGTTTCAGAATACCTCCTAATAATGCACCAAATCCCCCCATGGATCCACCAATCAACGCACGTCCACTCTTTTTTGGAATGGTACGATATGTATGATCAATGTAATTGACTAGATCTTCAAAAATATAGTCTGCATAATTTCCAGTATATGGTGAATTTAAATAGAATGAACCTTTCTTGGATATTAAACCATTGAATCCTTTTTCTTTGAAAATATTTTCTATAGGCAGAGATCCATCTGCTTGGACCAAAATAAAAGATTTTAACTGATTAGTATTGATTAAATTATCCAACTGCTCCAATGTTGGAAAATTTTTAAAGAATTTTCGCAATATAACTCGATAAATAAATGGATAATGTTTTGGAATTTCTTCTTTTGAAATTATGAGCAGATCGTTAATATCTCCCGAATATCCATGAAGTAAATAAATAACTGGATAATATGTTTCTTGGTTATCTTGAGTGAAATATTTAGGAGGAAGATAGATATGACATTTTTTTAAAGGATTATCTTCTATTGCATTTCCTTCAAGGTGTTTGGCGTAAAATTGATCTACTCGATAACGCTGCGATGAAATCATCTTGTTTTAACATAGGAGAAGGGAGTTAAAAAAATTTCTAAAAATGATAAATTATCACAAATATTATAGAGAAAAGAGGAGAAAAAAAGATTATTCTTGCGGTGGCTTAATCAGGTGAAGAATTTCGATAAAATCATCGGGATACAAGATTTTTGGAACAGGATAAGCAGGATTTCCTTCTTTTGCAGCGCGTTCGGCTAATAAAGCAAAATCTTTCTCTTGTAATTCTTTGATATATGTTGGAATTCCCATGTTTTTATTAAGATCTTTCACTTTCTGGATGAAAATTTCTGCACCTTCTTTAGGAGTAGTGTATGATTTAATCAATCCTCCTGCTACTGCCAATTTAGCTAGTTTCTTATAGGCTTTTTCACCAAATGCTTCCAATACATATGGTAAAACAACAGCATTTGCCAATCCGTGAGGTACTCCATATAGACCGCCCAAATTATGTGCAATAGCATGGACATAGCCCACAGATGCTCTGGTAAATGCCACACCGGCATAAAAAGCGGCTAATGCCATATTATTTCGAGCTTCGAGATTACTACCATTTTGATATACTTCTTCAATATTCTCAAATATTAATTTTGTGGCTTTTTCTGCAAACCCCCGGATATATTTCGTACTGTGCCATCCAATTGAAGCTTCGACAGCATGGGTTAAAGCGTCCATCCCTGTAGTAGCAGTTATAAAGGGAGGGAGCCCAACCATTAATCTTGGATCTAAAACTGCAACGTGAGGAATAATATTTAAATCAACAATTGCAAATTTTTCATGTGTTTTAGGATTACTTACAACAGCAGCTGCAGTTGTTTCTGAACCCGTTCCAGCAGTTGTTGGAACTGCATAAAAAGGAGGTAATTTTTTTAAAATTGTAAATTGACCCCGCATTTTTACCACTGATTTCTTTGGTTTTACAACCCGACACGCAGCTACTTTTGCACAATCCATAGGAGAACCACCGCCAAAAGCAATAAAACCATCGCATTTCTCCTTAGTATACATTGAATATGCATTTTCAATATTCTCTATTGTTGGATTTGGTTGAACATCATCAAAAACAGCAAAGTTTACATTATGCGTTGATAATGCAGCTTTTAATGAATCCAATAATCCTAATTGATGCAAATTGGCATCAGTTACAACTAAAACTTTTTTTAACCCATCAGATTTAACACGTTCGGCTAATTGTTCAATTGCATTTTCTCCAGAAATTAAATCGGGGTTGGGAAATTTAATGATTTTTATTGCCCCGAGAAAAATAATATGGCGAATACGATATAAAATAGTAAGAAATTTCATGATGAATCACTAGATCTTATTGCACGTGAAATATTTAACTTCTTTCTCCCCCTTATGCAAGAGAAAGTAAAAAAGCACTAATAATTAAGTTAAAAATTTTTGTAATTATAAAATAAAAAAAGAATTAATATGTTCGGCCAATACGCCAGTATTCAGTGACAGGTTTCATACAATGAGCACAATAGATCTCTTTTTCCGAAGAAATCGTCTCATTCAACGCGGGGATGTATTCTTCAGGAATTCCCAAGAATTTTAATCCTTCTAAACGTTGTTCCACCGCAGCTGCACAAGATTCAGATCCACAAAATGGAATTTCTGCAGTCCCTTTTCCTTCATCAATAAAATTCAAAGCTTCTTCTAAGTCATTTGTTCGTAAATTCCAATCACTATGGCGCTTTTTAGCTGATTTCCACATATCTGATTGAATTAAATTAAGTAATTTTCTTAATTCTTCTACTGCATTATTCTGATGAATAAATATCTTTTCTTTAGTATCTCGGCGAACTAAGCACACATTTTCTTTTTGAACGTCTCTTGGTCCAATTTCAACTCGCACAGGAACACCACGCAATTCCCAATGAAAATATTTTCTTCCAGGACTTATTTCACGTAGATCAATACGAACACGAAATCCCGCTTCTTTTAATGACTTAAATAAGGAATTGGCTGCATCCAATACAGGTTTTTCTTTATTTTTAAACAAGATAGGAATAATAACCACTTCAATAGGAGCCACTCTCGGAGGAAGTTTTAAGCCGAAATCATCCCCATGAGAAGCAACAAGTGCTGCAATAGCGCGTTCACTAATTCCATAACAAGTTTGATGGACATATTCTTGTTTTCCTTCCGCAGTTTCATATTTAATATCAAAGGTTTTTCCAAATGTCTGCCCTAAATTATGTACGGTACCTATTTGTAAAGCTTTATGTGTGATAGGAAAGATGCAATCAAAAGCGATCGTGTAATTTGCACCTGGAAAGGTATCCCATTTCGGACGCTGTGAAATCACATAAGGAACTCCCATTGCATCGAAAAATGATCGGTAACATTGAATAGCTTCTCGAATTTGTTCTTCACATTCTTCAGCAGTAGCATGATAAGTATGAGCTTCTTTGAATGTTGTGATCTCTCGAACACGGATCAAAGGACGAGTATTTTTTCCTTCATAACGAAATGTATTCACAATTTGATATGTTTTTAAGGGTAAATCTTGATGAGAACGGATCCATAGCTGAGCCATGGGATACATTACAGTTTCTGATGTAGGTCGAAGAGCTAACTTTATATCTAATGGTTTTGTTCCACCATCTTTTACCCAATATACTTCTTCTTCAAACCCTTTTACGGTTTCGGCTTCTTTCATAAATTGTGGTTCGGGGATCAGAAGGGGGAATAACATTTCATCATGCGGGACAGGTGTATTGTCTAGTAAATCTCGTATAATTTGAAATGAATATTGTCGGATTTTAAACCCGTAGGGTAACCAAACGCCACATCCTTTCAAATTGTATCGGTAATCTATAATTCCAGCATCAAATAATACTTGATTAAACCACTCACTGAAATTCTCAAATGGAGGAAGTCCTTTTTCAATTTGGTTTTTTTTTGATTGTTTTGTGGCTTTCTTTGTACTTTTCATATTATTTTCTTTTCTTTCAGCTTTTTCAGAAGTCATGATGTTTCCCCAATGAAATCGAAAGATACGTCCCGAATAAGATCGCTCATATAACAGAACGTATGTTAAAAAATTACGCATATTTGAAAAAATTATCTGTAAAAATAATGAAATAAAAAGCTTTAAAATATTATAATTGGATAATCCGAGGGTTAATTTCATCTTTAGTTAATTCTAAAAGTCCAAAAGAACCCCGATTTTTGCATGCACCCGGATTAAAAAACCATTTTTTTCCTCTCTGTGTTATTAAATGTCGATGTGTATGTCCAAACACAATTAAATCGTATTGGCTTAAATCAAATCTTGATTTTATTCGACCGATCATATTGATCGGTGCACCCCAACCATGGAGAAGAAGGATTCTATGATTCATTAGAATAATTTCTTTTTTAGCAGGAAGTATTTTTTGTAATTGTGAATCCATTGCATCCATATTTCCATGGACAGCAATCACTCGATCCTCACCATATTTATCAATTAGGATTTGATATACGCCCACATTAGTGAAATCTCCCAAATGAAAAAGATAGTCAATATGAAAATTATTAAATTCCGCCAAGGCCGATTCTAATGCGTTGGAAATCTCATTTGATGAAGAAATATGCGTATCAGAAAGCACACCTACAAGTATCTTATCAGCTTCCATGTAATTTCATCAGTACTCACTATCACTAAGAAATTATATAAAAGTTAAGATTTTTGCAGATCTAAGCAATTTTTAAATAATAGATAAATCGTAATTAAAAAAAATAGCACAATTTTATTGAGGTTATAGCAGAATTCGAAAAATTGAAGAAAATTCGGAAATCTTGCATCATTTATCCATAAACTCCAAATCTATCCCAATTTTAAAATTGTCGAAAAATCGTTTAAGAAAAATATATATAATTAAGTCAATAATTCAAGGAAAAATGATGGAAATGTGAAATTCTTGACCGCATTTAAGGGTTTAAAAGTGCCAACTCAAATAGTAATTGGATGCGCAGGAGTATTGTCGAAAATATTGGCCCAAAAGATAGAATTTGATTAAGATAAAAAAAATTGCTAGAGCCTCTATTGAATTATTTTTATTTATTAATGATTTGAAGAAAGTTAAATTCTTAAATTATTTATAGAGTATATTACAATAATATAATCATATAAAAATTAATTGGAGACTTACAAAAGATGTTTTTTATTCAAAATATTAACCATGAATTTACAACAATTGAAGTTATCGTCATGGTTTTGTACGGTGCCTTTATACTTCTCTTAACATTATTTGGTAGTGATCTTTTAGCAAGATACATTCGAGCAGATAAAAGGACTCGTGGCGACGCAGCCTATATGATCTTCTTTATTATTTCATGTGCAATGTTGGGATATGGGTTGTATCTATTTCCTGCTTTCATCAACTATTTTCTACAAAAGGATTTTGAAGCGCAAGATCTAAACTTAAAATGGATCCCAGCATTCCAGTATGTTATCATGTTATCTATTATAGTCTCGATTGGATATGTATGTTTATTGATTTTATTAAAAAATAAAAAAGTCATTTTATATTCAATCAGTCTTTTTGGAATTCTCACAGTATTGTACATGTTTATTTGGATGGTTTTATGCGCAATTGATCCAGAAAATATTCGGTATGTTGTGATTAGTAGCCCAACAATGATTCCGGTAATTTTAGTCATTTTTGGATTTGGTATTATTGATTTCCTAGGTATTGTATATATTTTAGTTGTAAAACTATCACCACAACGAGAAGTCCGGCGTCGAGTACTATTTGGAATTTTTGGAATTATAATCGCAGGTGTGGGTGGATTTATTGAAATTTCGATTCGAAAGATGTCAAATTATGATCAGCAATGGTGGTATGTTTACGGAACACTGATTGAACTCTTTGGTTTTCTCATCATGCGCTATTTCTTCTTATCTATTCCATCATATGATGAATTTTCATGGAAATCCGGTATGAAAGAACTCCATGTAATCATAGCTGAAACAGGAATTTCTCTATTTTATCAATCTTTTGCAGAAATTGTCGCTTCTGAATTGCATGGTGATATTAAGGTTACTGCAACAATTCCCGAAGATGAGAATAGACCGAATACAGACTTAGTTGCAGGTGGTCTGGTAGGAATTAAAGGAATGCTTTCAGAAATTTCAGGAGACAGGGGAAAATTAGAAAATATTGAAATCGGGGAAAAATCATTAATATTTAAGCAAGGAAAAGTAGTTCTTTGTCTTTTATTAGCCGATGAAAATCTAGGAGTATATCACAGTATTTTGGAAGAATTGGTTGAAAAAATCGAATTGTCCCATCCAGATTTGGCAAATTTCAATGGTGATACTCGAAAATTACATATTCAACCGATTGTGGAAGAAGTTTTTGATATCAAACCAAAGAAAAAGAAACAGATAAAGAATAATCAAGTTTCAGAAGAGCAAAAAGTATAATTGATCTTTTTTTTCTATTAATTTTTTCTATTGATTATCTCCTTATTTTCATTCTAATTTTTCATTTTCATTTGATTTACTTGATTTTACTTTGGTATTTACTGAAATTAAATGAAAATCTTAATCTCTCTAAAAATACCTAAAAAAACAAAAAAATAATCCATATTTCAAAGATTAAAATTTATAAAAGTTGTAAAATTCTCAGAGCAAGAAAAGCTGCATTTTTTCCGTTGTCTATTCCCACACACGCAACCGGAACTCCTGGTGGCATTTGTGCTATAGATAACAAAGCATCTAACCCACCTAATTTCGCACTTACTGGAACACCGATTACAGGTTTATCTGTTTTTGAAGCTACAACTCCTGGAAGTGCAGCAGATAATCCTGCTACACAAATAAAAACTTTGGCATCAGTTGATCGAACGTATTCAGCTAATTCATCAGGATTTCGATGAGCAGATAGAATTTTCAATTCATGATCTATATTCTTTTCTTCCAGCACAGATAAAGCTTTTCTGTAAATTTTTTCATCTGAAGTGGAACCAGCAATTACAGACACTAAAACCATAGGAAAATTAAATTATCATCAAAAAAAAAATTACTGATATATTATTAAAATCTCTTGATAAAAAGATACATTTCACACTATTTTAGAAGAAGAAAAATTACAAAAAAATGGAAGATGAAAAATAAATAATTATGTATTTAATAATTTAAAATTAAAATTACGCTAGTTAACGTTAGTTAAAATCGCGCAGTGAAAACTTATGCCCCATACTCCACAGCATTTTGAAATATGTCTTGCTGTAGTTGATTAATCGACTTTCTTGAATAAGAAACACCATATTTTCATCTTTAATTGCAATTTTTAAAAAAGACGTTAGAAAGATAATCATTTCTGTTTGATCAAATAAAATTGCGTCAAATAATACATGTTTTACCATCTGAACCTTTGCAATTGACACCAATTTTCGCCAAACATTCTTATTTTTTATATTAAAATGAGTTTCATCCACGATAACATTGATCTCTACTTTTTTCTCAGATAAATCCAAGAAAATATCAAAATACTCCGACAACATTTCTTCATTAGGATTTTTCAAGAAGATGGTAAGATCTTTTGAAGTTCCTCGAATCATTTCTTCAACTTTTTGGAAGATTTGACCGTTTAAAATCCAAATGGGTGTTGATTCAACTGTTTCTTCAGCCCCATATAATGGTTCAAGTTTCTCTAGCAAAGCAGACTCTATACGCTGGTATTTTTCCTCTAATTCCTTTTTCGCCAATCTGGCTACAAACGCAGGGCGTTCAGCTTTATATTTCATCGGTCGACCACTAATTACTTTTACCCATTGCTGGGTTTCTAAATTAACTAGCACATCATAAATTCGACTATAAGGAATGGAAGTCCGATCGCTTAATTCTTTCGCAGAACTGACTCCGTTTGTAATGAGGGCTACGAATGCTCGAGTTTCATAATCCGTTAAACCATATTCTTTTAATGCCGCATATACTTCTTGGGAGATATTTGTTTTCATGCACATGCCCCGCAGATAAATGTACTCAAAGTCCAACTAACTAACTTACCCACTTACTACACTCTCATTAAGCTGAGAAAATAATTAACTCTTTCATTTTTATTAAATAATTATCTAGATAGCATAATTTCAATATTTATAAAAATTTACATAGATTTTAATGCATATAATGTCATTGAATCGATATGACAGGTCAATTTCACGATCAATTTAATTACAATGGAAAGAGTATGAAATTAGTGGGAATTGATAGAACAGGATTATTTAATATCGATGATTGTGCATTAGTTCCATTTTCAACATGTAAAGCTTGCTGGCGAGGCTTTTTATGTATATATAATATAAAAAACAACCTCCTTTTTCTAACAGGTTTGTGGATTAACTTATATGACCCTTTACCAATCCAAGGTCAAATGCTTTAATCAGAACATTCACTTTTCTTATACGAATATAATAACTTAAATATCCTAATCAAATTTTCAGGAACAATTCTTTTAGCAGATAAAATGATTTCTTCTGAATATATCCAAATGGGATTTCAAGATTCAACTACTTTTGAGATAGGAATAAAATTAAAGTTCAATAAAGAAAAATCAGTTAATGATTAGAAGAAAAAAGAGATAAGAGATAAAATAAAAAATAAAATTTGAAGAAAAAAAAACCTTACATCATACCAGGAGGCATTCCACCCATGCCACCCATACCACCCATACCACCAGGTGCTCCACCAGCAGGACCTTCAGATCGGGCACCTGCTATTATATCATCAATTCGTAAAATCATTTGAGCACTTTCTGAAGCGGATTTAATCGCTTGCTTTTTCACAGCAACAGGCTCAATGACATCAATTTTAGTCATATCATCTTCAACTTTCATATCTTCCAAATTTAAACCTGCATATTTCTTGCCTTCACCATGAGCGGCTCGGATTTTCATAAGCATTTCAATTTGATCTAAACCTGCATTTTCTGCTAATGTTTTTGGAATGATATCCATGGAATCAGCAAAAACCTCTACAGCTAATTGCTCACGACCCTCTAAGGTTTCAGCAAACTTGCGTAATCCTTTTGCGACTTCAGCTTCAGGAGCACCACCTCCACCCAAAATGCTTGGTTCTTCAATGCAGTCTTTAACTACTGAAAGAGCATCGTGAATAGAACGCTCCGTTTCATCTACAATCAAATCAGTACCACCTCGAATGAATATCACAACGGATTTTGGATGCTTGCATTGCTCGATAAACACCCAATTTTCATTCATTACCTTGCGTTCTTCAACTAATCCTGCAAATCCAAGACCATCTGCAGACATATCATCTAAGTTAGAATATATTACACCACCTGTTGCTTTAGACAACTTTTCTAAATCAGATTTTTTAACACGACGAACTGCTGCAATTCCTTTCTTTACTAAGAAATGTTGTGCCATATCATCAATACCTTTCTGGCAAATAACCACATTTGCTCCTGTAGCTGCAATTTTATCAACTAAATCTTGAAGCATCTGTTGTTCTTGGTCTAGAAAGGCGTTTATTTGTTCAGGACTTGTAATTTGAAGTTTCGCATCAAATTCAGTTTTTTCAACTTCCACAGCGGCAGAAATTAAAAGAATTTTGGCGTTTTCTACCCTTTTAGGCATTCCAGAATTCACTATTTCTTTATCTAATATAATTCCTGAAATAAATTTAGTTTCTTCGATGGAATCGCCTTCTTTCTTCTGAATTTGAATTCGGTCTAAATCAACAGTATTTTGACCTTCAACTTCTTCACGAACAGCTAAACAAGCATTCACAACAATATCTGCAATTAAATCATCATACTCGTGAATGATTTTAGAACTCATTGAAGTTTTTGCTGCTTTCTTCAACATATCTTTATCAGTTGGTGAAATTTTTGTTGCCATTCCATCTAAAATTTCAAGTGCCTTATTTGCGGCTTTTCGAAAACCCTCGGTAATTACAGTAGGATGAATCTTTTGATCGAGCAATTTCTCTGCCCGTTTCAACAATTCACCAGCTAATATAACAGAAGTTGTGGTTCCATCACCCGTTTCTTCATCCTGAGTTTTCGCGACTTCCACCATCATTTTAGCTGCTGGATGCTCCACTGAAATTTCTTTTAAAATAGTTGCACCATCATTAGTGATTGTGACATCTCCGAACTGATCGATTAACATTTTATCCATGCCTCTTGGGCCAAGTGATGATCGAACAGCTTCAGCAATGGTTTTTGCTGCGAGTATATTATTTCGGGACGCGTCTTTACCGCTTGTGCGTTCCGAACCTTCTTTTAAGATAAGTACTGGAGTTCCTCCGAGTTGTGACATATTTTTTACCTCAATACAATTTTATGGATCTGAGGAAGTCTAAGTCACCAAAAATTTTAAACTTTTTTTCTTAGATCAAAACTTCTTAATATTAACAGTCTAATTACTGTTGGAGAAATAGGATAAAAAAGTATATTTTATCTAATTTGAAATAAAATTGATTTTCATGGAAAAAAGCAGTAATAAAAAGAAAGCTTTTATACAATGCTAAAACAAAGAATAGAATAGATCGATAATCCGACTGCTTTGGAAAATAGTATAATGATCAAAATATTCCAATTAGTTGGAAATTTATGAAGGAAGAATCAAAAATGGTTGAGAAATTTGGATATTTTGGGAAAATATTGTGGGTGAATTTAAGTACTCATGAAATTAATGAGCGTGAAATTCCAGAAGAATGGTATCACCAATATTTAGGAGGATATGGTCTAGCAGCGCGTATTTTATTTGAAGAAATTCCGTTTGATGCTGATCCATTGGGACCTGATAATATATTGGCATTTATGCCAGGATTATTGACAGGAACAACTACACCATTTACAGGACGGTATATGGTTTGCGGTAAAAGTCCATTATCAGGTGGTTGGGGGGATTCAAATAGTGGAGGAACGTTTGGTCCTGAAATTAAAAGATGTGGATATGATGGAATTATTTTTGTAGGAAAAAGTGAAAAACCAGTTTATCTTTTGATAAAAGAAGGGAAAGCAACGATTGAGGATGCATCTTCTTTATGGGGTAAAGACGCTATAGAAACTGACGAACTTTTAAGAATTAAACATGGAAATAGAATCCGAGTTGCAGCTATTGGCATGGCAGGAGAAAATTTAATTCGCAATGCGGGAATAGTAAACGATAAAGGGCGTATTGCTGCGCGCTCTGGTTTAGGAGCAGTAATGGGATCGAAAAAATTGAAGGCAGTAGCCTTAATTGGGGCTACCAAATATCCTTATAAGAATAAGAACTCTGTAATTCAAATGACTAAAGAATACAAGGATAAAATGAAATTTAAGGATTTAATGTCGCGTGTGATGATGAAATTCAATAACATCCTACCAGGGATGATGCGCCTGATTAAAATGGACCTCTTTTTGACAGAAGGGATGCAGGTAACCATGATGTCAAAATATGGAACGGGGTTAAGTACCGCAATTTCTTCAGAAGTGGGAGATGCACCTGTGAAGAACTGGAATGGTGTGGGTTATATTGATTTTCCCCAAAAAAAGGTCAGAAATCTTACTGCACAAAATCTTGAACAATGGAAAGTGAAACCTTATGGATGTTTCTCGTGTCCTCTAAGATGTGGAGCTATTCTATCAGTGCCTGAATTAAATTTGAAAGAAACCCATCGTCCAGAATATGAAACAGCCACAGCATTTGGGGCATTAATTTTAAATGATGATGTAAATACTCTGCTTAAGGTGAATGAATATTTAAATCGAGCAGGATATGATTCAATTTCAGCTGGCGGTGTTGTTGCTTTTGCGATTGAGTGTTTTGAAAACGGAATTATAACAAAAGAAGATACGGGAGGTCTTGAGATTGGATGGGGTAAATCAGAGAGTATTATGCCATTACTTGAAATGATTGTAAAGCGCGAGCACATTGGAGCGATATTAGCAGATGGAGTCAAAATTGCAGCAGAAAAAATAGGAAAAGGTGCAGAAAAATATGCAGTTCATGCAAATGGTCAAGAATTACCGATGCATGACAGCAAATTCGGTCCAAGTTTAGCCACAACATATGTATCCGATCCCACTCCAGGGCGACATACGGCAGCAAGTATAGATTTTATGGAGGTTGGACCAATTGGGAAATTTATTAAAGGTCTTAAAATACCAAAGTCAAAGAAGCATAAGTACAATTCAAAAGGTCCCGCTCAAGCATTCATGGCAAAAATACACCAAACAGTCAATGCTCTTGGATTCTGTAATTTTGCAACATGGTCAGGTAATATTCGATTGCTTGATTTTATTTTCCAAGCAACGGGAATACAGTTAACAAACGATGATTTGATTAAAATTGGATATCGTATTCAAACTCTACGACAAGCATTTAATGCAAAACACGGTGCAATTCAACATCAAATTAATACTCGTGCACTAGGAATTCCACCAATGGAAAAGGGACCTCTAAAAGGAATAACATTAGATATAAAAACCATGGTAAGGGATTATTATGAATCAATGAATTGGGACCCTGAAACGGGAATCCCAACTAATTCTGTTTTGGAACATCTTGAATTAGATTTTGCAAAAACCTCGCTAAAGTTAAATACTAAGAACACCACTATAGTAATGTTACCTTAACACTAAAATATAGTGTGTGAATTTTAGGTGATTTTTGAGTTTTTTTTTTGCATTCTTTTTTATACCTCTGGAAATCCTTTAGAGCTCCTTTGGGAATTTTTTTATCTATAAATTCTTTAATCAAATTATATAAAAAGAAAAGAAAATAATAATAATTAACAAAAAAATGAAAATTATTGTGAATTTGGCGGGAAGTTTTGGATTAAAGAGCATTAATTCAGAGGTATCAATAGATTTAAAGGAAAATGCAAATGTTGAAGAATTGTTACAAGCATTACGCCGACTACTAAAAATAAAAGTATTTTCTGTTAAAGGAATGAAATCAAATTTTATTGTTGTTATGATTAATGGAGAGAGAATTGACCCAAAATTTGCTAAAAACCGTAATATTTGCGAATCAGATTATATCAGCATTGTTCAACCAATTCAAGGTGGTTAAAAGCTTTATTTAATTATATCAAATTCTAATAAATATTAAGTACAGATTAATTATATAAAGTCTATTCTCTTCTTAAGTATTCAAGATTTCCACTAATAATCGTGAAACTTCAGATATTCTATATCCCCACTACAAAATTATATTCGTGTTCTGGCAATTGAGCAATTAATTAAATCAATTAAATTTAAATAAGTAGTGCTCTAGCTAATTAATAAAGAGTGATTTAACTAGACATTTATTTGAAGATAAGAAATGGACTACAAAAATCATTAATAAACCGAGAGGTGAAAAAGAGATTATGAGAGTTGCAATCTACAGTGGAACTTTTAAAAAAAATCAAGATGGAGTAGCACGAGCAACATATGAGCTAGTAAACTCATTACTAGAAGGACATCATAGAATTCTCTTAGGTGCACCTCTTATAACACCACAACACCGAGCTGGATTGGAACTTGTCTTAATCCCATCTTTTCCATTTAAATTCTATCCGGATTATAGATTCGCACTTCCTTATTATAAATTTTACCGTAAACTTGATGAGTTTCAGCCAGATATTATTCATATCGCGACTCCAGATCTTATGGGATTAATTACTTTGGTTTATGCTAAAAGGAGAAATATCCCAGTCATATTTATTCACCACACTGATTTTCAATCTTATATGAAGTATTTTCAAGTTGATTGGTTAGTAAAAACAATGTGGCCAGCTATGGTTGCTGTTTATAATAAAGCCCTTAATGTTTTCGCACCTACTCAGAAATACGTTGATCTTTTACATCGCAAAGGCGTTAAACATGTAGATATTTGGTCTAGAGGTATTGATCGAAAACAATTTAATCCAAAAAATCGATCAAAAGAACTTAGAAAAGCATGGAATGCTGAAAATAAAAAAGTCTTTTTATTCGTAGGTCGATTAGTGTGGTATAAAGGATTACGAACTTTTATAAAAATATATAAACAATTTGAAAATCGCTTAGATAAAGATATGGCATTTGTTTTGATAGGAGATGGCCCAATTAGAGCAACGTTGCAAGCAGAAATGCCAAAAGCGATCTTTACAGGATATCTTCATGGGGAAAAATTAGGCCAAGCTTATGCTAGTGCAGATGTCTTACTATTTCCTTCCACAACAGAAACATTTGGTCAAGTAATTCAAGAAGCTTTAGCCAGTGGTTTACCTGTAATTGTCTCAGATAAAGGAGGATGTCAAGAAATTGTCAATCAATCAAAAGGAGGAATTATTGTTCCTTGGAAAAATCTTTCTCTTTGGAAAGAAGCATGTGAAGTTATGTTATTCGATGAAATACAATATCATAAATATCGTGAATCAGGATTAAAATATGCAGAATCAAGAAATTGGAAAAAATTAAACGAACAATTAATTCAGAAATATCAAAATTACGCATTTCTCTGGAATCAAAAGCAAAGATTTAATTATCCAGTTCCAATTCAAGAAAAAATAGATTTTATTCGATGTGTTGCAGAAGATTTCTCCAGATGGAGTTTCTCAAGAATATAATATTACTTATACTTATTTTTTTTTATTTTGAATTTATTTAAGAAGCTCTAGCAATTTTTTTTATCTTAATCAAATTCTATCTTTTGGACCAATATTCTCGACAATATTCCAGCGCATCCAATTACTATTTGAGTTGGCAATTTTAAAACATTAAATGCGGTCAAGAATTTCACATTTCCATCATTTTTCTTTTAATTATTGACTTATTTATATATATTTTTCTTAAAAGATTTTTCGACAATTTTAAAATTGGGATAGATTTGGAGTTTATGGATAAATGATGCAAGATTTCCGAATTTTCTTCAATTTTTCGAATTCTGCTATAACCTCTTAATTATTACCAAAATATATTTATGAGCACCATTTCCATTTTATATTAAGATGCCATTCTTTGGAAAGTTAGCAACTTTTGGATTTGCTTCTATTTCACAATATACATTTAAGTGGATAATTGATCATTTTCCAGATGGTAGTACAATGCTAGAATTAGGTTCTGGAAATGCTACAAAAGAGTTTACTGATCACTATAATGTTTATTCAATTGAACATAATCCAAATTGGATTGGAAAATTCCCCACTCACTATATTTTCGCCCCAATTAAAGATTACGGCGATTACAAATGGTATGATATCCAAAAAATTCAAGAACAATTACCGTCTCACTATGATTTCATTTTAGTTGATGGTCCACCAAAAAAAATTGGACGTGAGGGTTTTCTTCATAATCTACATCTTTTTAATACTGAAGTTCCAATGATTTTTGATGACGCAAATCGAGAGGGTGAATTTGAATTAATTCAAAAAGTAGCAACAAAATTACAATATCCTTATAAGATTATAAAACATGGTGTCAGGAAGAAAATAGGTATTATTTCACATAAAGAAATTGAATAAAGAAAATTAAAAACATCATTCAGTGGTGAATTTTTTCTTTAAATCAATCAAAGAATTGGAATTTGGCTGAATTAATTCCTCAGCTTCTCTCGATGTTTTATATTTTTCTTCTAATTTATTTTTTCGTTGAATAAAAAGGGATTCATTAATCGATTCATGGGGAATATCTAATGAAAACTTACGAGAAAGAGGTGAAATTTCTCGATTAATCGATGGATTCATCGTAAAAAGCGGATTTCTATTAAGATCAATCCGAGAAAGATAATATTCTTTGTAAGGAACTGGCATGGGAATTTCACGAGGTGCAGGATGAATTAACTGAGTTGGAGGTTTAATTCCCATATTTTTTGCACAATGAGGGCAGTTTTCAATAGGTAATCCATGCATACAAAAATTCATAGCGTCTCATACTAAAAAAGAATTCAAAACATTTAATTTTCTCCATTAGATATCTTTTGATACTAATACATTCAGGAAAAGTGGTTTTGATGTCTTTACAAATAAATAAATTTTGGATTTCATCTAAATCTATATATATAATATTAGTTATAGAATTAAGATGAATTTATGATATATTGAAGTTGATCCTCAATTTTCTTCCAATGTGAGATAAACAATCATAATTTTCGCAAATAATTAAATATTCTCAAATCTAAAAATAAATATAATAGTTTAGGTTTAGGTTGTATCTCTTTTTCTATTTATTTATCATTTAAAGTTAATTACCGTAAAGTTGTGAACAAAACATGGAAAATTCAAAAAAAATTAAATCAATGAATGATCTAGGCACACCCAGACCTTCTCATAAAGCATATGTTGTAAGGAATTATAAAACAGTAAGCAGACAGCAGAGAGAGCGCGTTTTAAAAGAAACAGAATATAATATGTTTTCATTTCCAGCAGATCTATTATACTTGGATTATTTATCTGATAGCGGGACCACTTCTATGACAGATTTGCAGTGGGCAGCCTTGTTTTTGGGAGATGAATCATATGGAAGAAATCGAGGCTATTACGTATTACTGGAAGCATTTCGAGATACATTTGAACGGGGAGATAATCCTGTCAAACCAATTGATTTGATTATGAAAGGCGAAGATGATGTAGACGTTCTTATGGATGAATTATACCTTAAAAGTTATCAAGGTGGATTTGTTAATGGAGGAAAATTTCAATTAATGCGCCCGAATACCTTCATTTGCCCACAAGGAAGAGTTGCAGAACATCTTCTATTTTCGACTCTTGCAGAAATATTACATGAAATTGATCCCACAAAACATTATGCTATTCCAAATAATGGCCATTTTGACACAACTGGCGCCAATATAAGGGCAGTCCAAATAGATCCGATTAATGTTTTCGATAAAAAAATTGTATTGGAAGAATTTCCTGTTTCAGATTTATCAAAAACAAATCCCTTCAAGGGAAATATGGATATTGAACAACTGGAATCAATTATTCAAGAACGGGGTGCGGATAGTATTCCTTTGATCTACTTGACTATTACAAACAATTCAGTAGCGGGACAACCTGTATCAATGGCAAATATTAAAGCAGTGAAAAACATTGCAGATAAATACAGTATTCCCCTATTCTTCGACGCTTGTAGATTCGCCGAAAATGCATATTTCATTCGCGAATTTGAAGAAGGTTACGCAGATAAATCAATCAGAACAGTCGTTAAGGAAATGTTTTCATACGCAGATGGTTTTACAATCAGCTTGAAAAAAGATGGTCTTGCTAACATGGGTGGTGCTTTATTCCTTAGAGATCAAGGTGTTTTTGTCCAAAAATATTCCCTAAATAATCAAAACGTAGGAATTCGAATAAAAGAAAAACAAATTGTCACTATTGGGAATGATTCATATGGTGCGCTAAGCGGACGGGATATAATGGCTTTAGCAATGGGTTTGTACGAAATTGTTAAAGAGTCATATTTACGTAGTCGTGTTGAGCAAACACGATATTTTGCAGCAGAATTAGCTAAACAAAATGTTCCTGTAATCCTTCCTCCAGGTGGTCATGCAGTCTATATTGATATGGATCGATTTTTAGAGGGTACTGATCTAACGACTGAAGATTTTGGAGGAGTTGGCTTTACTATCGAATTACTACGTCACTATGGCATACGGGCATGTGAATTAGGCCCTTTTGCGTTTGAATGGGACCAACGAAGCGAGGAAGAACGAAAAGGGATTTTAAATTTAGTTCGTTTTGCAATACCTAGAAATGCATATAGTAAAGAGGATATTGATTACACCGTAGCAGCTGTAGTAGAACTTTACAAAAATAAAGAATTAGTTCCAAAGGTACGCATTTCTCGTGGTAAGAAATTAAGTTTACGACATTTTCAAACAGGTTTAGAGCCAATATATAAAAATTAAAGTGATAATTTTAAAAAAAAGCAAATTTTTTCTCTTTTTAAATTCAACTAAAATTGAAGCAAAATTTTCTTTTTTCAACAAAATTTATAAAGTAACTGAATTGCTGGAAGTCTGAAATAGATGCGATTTGAAATTAAACCAAAAACAACAAATAGTGAAGGAAACTCACCCATTTCAAATGATAAACTTGCTATCATCAAAACATTAAACAGTAAAACCAGACTTGAAGCATTACTTCTGCTTTTTATCTATCGCAAATTAAGCTTAACTAATATCAGCGAAATCCTGCATAAATCTAAAAATACAATAATTTATCATATGCGCTTGCTAAATGAACAGGGATTGATTACTGAATTGACTGAAAAAGAAGAGCATTCCATAAAACCCATAAAGTATTTTGTTTTACATCCAGAATTTCACAAGAAATTATACGAACCATTTGAAAAATTGGATAAATCCTCGACTGCAGATATTCTAAATTACTCTAAAACAATTTTCAAATATAACATCCTTCTATTTGAGACAATTCGAGAATTTCTTCATCAATTGGGGGAATTCTATAATCAAAACCAACAGCAAATTCACTCAAGCGAAGAAGCACTTCAATTTCATCAAACACACCAAGTCCCTCGAGATTTAATTCCTCTTTCTGAACAAGCATTTCAACAGTATAGAAAGGATTATGCAGAATTAATGAAAAAGACATTATCTAATATAGATAAAGAAAAACTTGAAGATACTCACGTTATTCACCCTTATCTGGCTTTCAATACGGTAATTCCTCTAAAAACATTATTTGAATTCCGTACATCAAAGTTAGAAAAAAAGTGAACAAATTTAGTAAATTTGAACTTAATTAATGTCATCTATATTATATGTGAATATCATTTCATTAATAAAATTCAAATAGATTGATTAAATTTGAGCTCTTCAATGGAAATTCCTGAAATAATTCTTGTTTCTCCGAAATCACTTCAGCAATATGCACAAAAAACGGCCCGTAATTTGAAAAGCGGAACAGCTTCTGAAATAACTTATTATGATGACTTTAAGCAATTTTTAGAGACAATTTTCCCACCATCAAAGGGATACTTAATTCAATCAGGTTATCACATTCCAGGATCTCAAAATAAACCAGATATGACAGTTACCTTCAATGGAATTGTATTATTTCATATTGAAGCTAAAAAACCTTATACACCCATAGAAGAAATTATCGCATATAAACCTGGATCACGGCTATACAATCAAATACAAAGATATCAAAACGAAGGAACCCAAGTTCTTTTAACCGACTTTCTTAATCTCTGGATAGTTAAACCTCCGAAAGATAAATCAACAAATTCGAACAAATTGGAAAGAAATAAGGTTAAATTTCAATTTTCCTGCCGTCTTCTTGAAGAAAAAACATCACATGACCTTATTCCTGCTCAAAATGCTCCACAACATCTTCAAGAATTATTAAACATCACTTGTGCGGAACACCTTCAGAGTATCTCAAATGCAAGGAAATTAATTTATCATCTGACAAACATTGCGAAAAATATCAAAGAAAAAACAATTTCGCTTATCAATGCTCGAAAAACATTAAAGAAACTAACACCATCAGAGAAGAGTGCGGCAGATTATCTGTTACAAATCAAAGAAGATTTTGCCAAATCCATATTTAAAGAAGAACATGAGCCAGAAACAAAGATGTTTGCAGATCTTTTTGCTCAAACCATTGTTTATGGTGCATTTTCCGCGTGGATCAAATATTCGCAGAACCAACACAACAAACAGAATTGTTCTTTTAATCTTCAAATAGTGGGCGATTACCTCCCATTTGGAAGTTTCTTAAGGGACTTGTTTTTAAATCTGAAAAATAAGACGCCTAAAGAATTTAGGTCTCTACTGCAAGAAATGGAATTGCAATTCCAAAAAACCAAGTTTACTCCGATTATTAATAATTCTGAGACCCTAATCACTACATTCTACAGCGATTTTCTTAGATTATATGATCCAAAAACAGCAAAGGAAAGAGGTGTAGTTTACACACCTTATGAAATTGTTCACTTTATCATTGAAGGCATTGATTTTCTGTTAAAACGCTGGATGAATAAACCTATGGGGATTCTTTCATCAACAAAACATAAAATCATTCCTACTAAACATTTTTCTTCAATTTCCAGCACAAAATTAATTCAATCAAAATTAGATAAAAGTATTAAAAAATTCCAAATTCCCATTGATCGTTTACGAATTTTAGATCCAGCAGCTGGAACTATGGCTTTTGCTTCAGGGTTGCTCCATGTTGCTAAAGAAAAAATATCAGAAAAATTTCCAGACCAACCAAGTCTTGCTCAGCAAGAATTTCATCATTGGGTAACAAATGAATTTTTCGAAAATGTCTATGCTTTTGAAATTTTAATGGCACCCTATGTATTAGGGCATATTCGTACATATCTATCTTTAGAAAATTTGGGGTTAACATTAAATGCGGAAAATTATCCACTTAAATCCTACTTAATGAATACCCTTATGAGTCCTCCAAAAAATAAAGCGTTAGATGAATGGATCTTCCACAATGCTGAAATTGGTAAAGAAATTAAAGAAGCCCTAAGAATTCGCGATGATAAAGAGATTTTCGTAATTATGGGCAATCCCCCTTATAATTTAAGCAGTCAAAACGATTGTAAATGGATAAATGAGAAAATAATGGATTACAAAGAGGGATTGCATGAACGAAATAAGAAAATCCTTTCTGATGATTACGTTAAATTCATACGATTTGCACAATGGAAAATAGAAAAGGTAGGACGGGGAATTGTTGCATTTATCACAAATAGTCGCTATTTAGATGGTCAAATGTTTTCTGTTATGCGACAATCATTACAGAATACCTTCGATCATATTTACATAGTGAATTTACATGGGGATTATCGGAAAAAAGAAACAGGAAATCCATTTGATATAAAGGTAGGAGTCTGCATTGCGTTTATGGTTAGAATTGATAATAAAACACCAAAAAATGCCGCCATTCATTATATGGATGTTCCACACCCGACTAAAGAAGAAAAATTTCAAATATTAGGGAAGGGTTTTAATGAACGACAATTTAAACTGCTCCCACAAACACCAAAATCATATTTTATTGATATTGATACTAGTATGTTAGAGCATTATCAAAATTTTATTCCAATTGATGAATTTTTTAAAGCGCGACCAATAAGCGGCATAATGGCAGGAAAAGATCGATTGGTCATCGATTGTGATATAGATAATCTTCATCAAAATATGCATGCATTTTTCAATAAAGATTATTCACAATTAGATAAATGGAAAATCCGATATAATAATACTAAATCATGGCAACGTGACCGTGTATTTCAAACAACTAATTTTCAAAGAGCGATAAAATCCATTCGTCCCATGTTATACAGAGGTTGGGATTATCGATTTATTGTTTATGATAGATCTATTGTTGAAGGACATCGAATGGGTTATATTGATCAAATATCTCCTGAAAATCCTGCAATTACAGTAAGTAAATCTTCTCGGAAATCAAAATTCTGTACTGCTTTCATCGCCGATGAGCTTATTGAAAAATGTTATATGAGTGTAACCGATACTGCATATGCCTTTCTATTACGATATAAAGGAAAATCAAATGTAATTGTTCCAAAATTGCCATATCCAGTTAATGGAGATGCTCTTTTTTATTATATCTATGCTATCTTGCATTGCCCATTATATCGAACCAGATATGATGAACTTCTTCGCAAAGGTTTCCCACGCATCCCTATACCCAGTAAAGCACTAATATTTGAAAACCTTAGTCGTTTAGGCAAAAAATTGGCAGATCTTCACCTTTTAAAAATAACAGTAGATCCTAAACTAGAAACTGCTGATATTGAACCGAAAAAATGGTTAGTGAAAGATTTTTACTTTGATAAAAGCACACAAACACTCTTTTTCGATGGAAACCCTGAAAAGAATTCGAAGAACGTAAAAAAATCAAAAGAATCGAAGAACTCAAAAAAGAATGCTAATGGTTTCCAATCAAAAGAAATATTTAAATCAAATAGCCAAAATTCTTCTATTCCCTGGATTCGACCAATAACACTTGAAATGTGGGAATATTCAATTGGTGGAATTCCTCAAATTGCTCAATTTCTTAAAAGTCGCACATATTCCCCTATACGTAAATGGAATTCAATTCAGCGATCACTTTCTTATGAAGAACTGATGTACTTATTAAAAATGATTACAGCTATTAAGCAAAGCCTCACAGTTTTACCAGAAATTGATTCGTATTATGCAAAAATGGATATAATTGAGGAAAATAAGGATAATTTGTAAGAAAAAATCCGCTAATTTTTAATTATTCTAATTTTGTGCTTCCAAGGTTTTAAATTCTGCCAGCGCTGGATAACTGATGGAGGAAAAATGAGGGATAAACCTGCCAAATCACCTACAAAATCTTTAAGTTCTGAAGGAACAAATTTAACTCCTTCCGCTATTTGCCGAAATGAATGTTCAGAAATATAAGCAATAATTCTCGGTAATAAAATATCCTTATTATTCATAAACACACTTCCACCAATAATTATTATTTCTGGATCAGTCAAGCTAATAATATCACTGAACATTATTCCCAAGTATTCAATAGTTTCATGAATCAAGGTTTTTGCTTTCGGATTTCCTTCACGGTAAAGATCAAATACTTTTTTGGTGGTCAACTCTGTTCCATCCTTAACGATTATACCTTGTTCTTTTGCTCGACGCAAAATCGATTTCCCAGAAGCAATACTTTCAATGCATCCATGTTGGCCACAACCGCAAAGTGGACCATCTTTTTTAACAATCAGGTGTCCAATATGACCAGCGTTCTTGGATTTTCCTTCTAAGAGATGCCCGTTTACAATAATCCCTCCACCTATGCCGGTACTTATAGTGACATAAACTAAATTAGAAAATCCTTGACCAGCCCCAAAAAGATGTTCTGCTTTAACTGAACTTACGCAATCATTAGCCAATCCATATTTACATTGAAGTCCAAAATATTCTTGTAAAGGAATAAGGTAGGGAACATCTTTCCAGTCATTTCCATCTCCAGAAATATTTGGTGTCCAAATTCGTGTTCCACGATCAACAAATGGACCTGCAGAACTTGTTCCAACTCCAAAGACTTCTTCTTTTTGAATTTGTAGTGTACTCAGTCCCAATTCGATCATTTCAATGATCTGATTGATTAATGTGGTTTCAGAACCTTTTTTTTGAGTTGGGCGGATAATTTTAAGTAAGAATTCAGAATCAGTAGCAAAAACTACTCGAACATTTGTCCCACCAATATCAACACCAATAAAGTACTTTCTATCCACTAATTTTACCACCTTAACTATTACGCTTTTTACGTAGTCGAGCTAATTCTTTTTCTAAATCGAATAATTCATCATCGGGATTCTTATTTCTTTCATCAGAATCATTACTAGATAAACCAGGTGCATCAGGAAGTTGATCAAATGCTAAATCTGGTTCGGTATTGCTACTTCCCTTTCCTTTTATTTCTCCAAATTCTTGGCGAATTTCACGCTCCCTTACTTCAATTGGATGCAATTTTTCAGCCAATTCTTCCTTTCTAATAAAAACTTGATATAATGATGCAAATGGGCCGTAACCGACATCCAATTCATTTAACATTTTTTGAATTTGAGGATTTCCTAAGGTTAATCGTAATTCACATAAATTTTTAAGCATATCATATCCAACTTCGTCAAAATTATTCATATCTTGGGCGGTAGATAATTGAAACTGCACATCATCCAGATTAGTTCTAAATTCATCTAACTTATTTGCCCACTTTCGATACAATAAAGCACTTTTCATCAATTTAAAAGCAGCATGTTTATCTCCATCCGCATAACGTTTTTGAGCTTTAGTATATGCATGTTTTCCTTGAATTTCCATTCGTTTAAACTGCCCTTCTAATTGGCGATTGAAGATTTTCAAAGCCATAATGGTTTGTTGCACATTACTTGTCCCAAGGCGGATATTAGAGCGAGCCAACCATTTATAAAAATTTTCCACAGAGCCCATTTTTCTCTTATATTACCTTATAGACACACACCTTTAATTTTTTCGCAAAATTGATAAGTACACGATGCATAATTCTCCTAATTATATGAAATTCTTCAAAAAAGAAAAGATTTCACCTGAAATAAAGAGCCAAATATTTAATTTTGCAAAAAATTACTATGATATTTCCAATGATTTGCATGGATGGGGGCATATTCAAAGAGTATGGACAAACTGCAGAAAAATTATTGCAAATCTTAATAAGAAAGAAGAAGTTCAATTAGACCTTTTAGAGTTAGCTGTGTATCTCCATGATATTGGTCGAAAACATGAGAAATTAAGAAATAAAAATCATGCACTTATATCTGCGGATTTATCTAGGCAATTTTTAACTTCACTTTCAATTCCTGAACCAATTATAAATGCCATAAATCACATAATCATTAGCCATTCCTTTTCATTGGGTGTGCATGCCCAAACATTAGAAGCACAGATTCTTTCTGATGCAGATAAACTTGATGCCCTTGGATCAATAGGTATCTATAGAGTTTGTGCTTACCAAACCCTTCATGGAGGGAATATACAGTCGATCATATCACATTGTGATGAAAAATTATTACTTTTGGATAAAAAACTTTATTTAGATGAATCTAAACGCATTGCGGCACCCCTAATGGAACAAATTCGAGATTTTAAAGAAAATTTACAAAAAGAGTCAAATCGTTCCATTTAGATATTTTTTGCGTAATTCGGGAGGAAATTTCTCAATTGCATATCGTAACATAGTTCGTGGCATATTTTTATAATGTTGGACTAAAAAAGCTTCTTCAGTTGGGCGATGTCGATTTCCAACTTCACGCAACATCCATCCCACCGCTTTATGAATCAAATCATGCGGATGGTTCAAAAGTATTGAAGCAATTTTAAGAGTATCATCAAATTTACGCTCTTTAATGAAATATAAAGTGGTAATTATTGCTATTCGTTGCAACCATAACTCTCCACTTCGGGCAAATTCATATAATATTGATTTATCTTTGTGCATTAGGTAAGGCCCGAGAATTTTTGGTGCAGTACCATCCACTAAATCCCAATTATTACAGTATTTAATATTTTTCAAATAAAATTGAATTACTTCATCTGCTTTCTCTTCAGATTTAGCCTTATTAAATTTCTCTACCAAAATAAAGAAGGCACATTGACGAATTTCATGATATTCATTAGAAATAAGCGGTTGGATGTCTGATAAAGGAAGTTTTGAGTAATTTTTTGCGACTTTTCTTACGTTAGGAACCCTCACTCCTAAAAATTTATCACCCTCACCATAACCACCAGGAAATGCTTGAAAAAATTGCGGAAGCTTTTCTTTTTTCTCAGATTCACTTAAATGTTCCAATTTTTTTCGTATTTCAGACAGTAGTTCCTGTGTTTGTGCCATGGATTACACTTTTCCATCATTCATTCAAAATTATTAAGATTTTATTTCCATTTTTTCGAGAACCAACTCTAAATAAGATTGGCGAATTGAATCTTTTTCAGAAAATCCCAATTCTTGTAAGAGATCCAATAATATGTTTGTAGCAACCTGTTTTTCATTTATTTTTTGATTTTCATCTTGTTTTAGACTCTGGTTTTGATTTTGAGATAAATTATATTCATCTTTTGCATCAGATACCATAATTTCTGCTTCCATAAAAGCTCCAGGTAATTTTTCGATGTGATCTATCAATATTTCTATATGTTTATCTTGATATTGAAGAGAAAAGACATCACGATGCTTCTCAACTTGACATCGCATTACAAAACCCACTGCTGTTAATATTTCTTCCATCGATTTTTCATTTTGCACCATACAGATAATTTCACGGCGAGTTTTTATTATACCTGGTTCTTTAGGACCCTTATACGTTAAATCGATGTTTGTTTTGCTGGAAGGAGTATCTGAAAGAATTGTTTCTTCTGACATACGAAGGCGCAAAGCTTCATCAGTTTTGGCAAAACTTTCTCTCGGAGGTTGAGTATCAAAATATTTATCAATATGATGCAAATGAGCGATCTGTAGCGCACCTAATTCCTTCAATTTCTGTCGTAAGGCTTGTTCATCTCGTACTCTGATTTTCATTTCAACTTCCAACATATGTAGCTGAATTAAGGTGCCTTGGTTCAAATTTTTTTCGTTGAAATTTCGCGCAAATTCGAAAATTTTAATTTTCATAACAAATTCATAATATTAACTATAATTCCAGCCCCTTAGTGTAGCGGCCAAGCACTTTGGACTCTGAATCCAAAAGCGTCAGTTCGAATCTGGCAGGGGCTATTAAAGTATTACTTTTATTTACATTATATTCCTTCTCATGCAAGATTTGAATAATATTATCTTTTTTCATAGTTTTTATAAAATTGAAATCTTTTTGAAAGGCATTTCATTACAAGTAATATGGTCAAAATTACACCAATTTCCCCATATTTACCCATAAACCCAGAAGAATTTTGCACAAACCCATATGATGTCATTGGGAAAGAAGAAGAACATCAATTAAAAAAAAATCCTAACTCACTTGTACATCTTATTCTTCCTGAGGGTGAAGGTGAAGAAATATATAAAGATGCTAAAAAAGCCTACGAACGTTTCAAAGCAGAAAATTTGATTAAAAAAGCCGCACAACCAAGCATTTTTGTGTATAGGCAAGAATCTCCCGAATTTAGCCAAGAAGGTCTTATAATGGGTGTTGCGCTTCAGGATTATGAAGATGGAAATATAGTCAGACATGAACATACTCGTGAGAAACCATTGAAAGATCGAACCAAGCATATTGCTACAATAAAAGCGGCAACTGGATTAGTCTGGAATGTTTTTCAAGCAGACGCAGAGATAAAAAAACTAATTGAGCAAATGAAACAAACAACACCAAAATTCGATTTTCACATGAAAGGTTATCGCCAGTTATTATGGCAAATTACAGATGAAAAGATCATTACAAACCTGAAAGAACTATTTGCAGATCGGAAAATATTTATTGCTGATGGTCATCATAGGGCAGCCAGTGCAGCAGAATATCGAAAAATGAAACTGGCAGAAGGTGCAGATCCAAACAGTGAACATTCATGGCAATACCTGATGACATACGTTTCTTCTGATGATCAAATTTGGATTTTACCATATAATCGGGTTATCCGAAAGTTACCAATGTCAAAAGATGAATTTATCGAGAAATTGAGGGAAGTATTCACAATTGAATTGGTGGAAAAAGCCTTTAATCCTGATAAAAAACATGTAATGGCAATTTGTGTTCAAGGACAATGGCTGAAAGCAACAGTTAAAGATCAAAACTTTACCGATCCACGAGACGCATTAGATGTTGCAATTTTGCAAGATCGCGTATTAGATCCAATTTTAGGAATAAAAGATATCCGTAACGACAAGAATATCTTTTTCGTAGGTGAAGTGAAATATTATCGAAATCCCGAATTAATGAAGACAGAATTTATTGAAAAACAAGGTAATGACGTATTCTTTAACTTGTTTGCGGTAGATATTCATGATATTGAAAAAATCGGTGGTGCAGGTGGAGTAATGCCTCCTAAAAGCACCTGGTTTGAACCTAAATTGTTATCTGGATTGGCAATCTATCCTCTTGATGAAGATTGATATGATAATTAAGCAATATTAAAAAAAAATAAAAAATTAAGGATAATTTCAGAACTTAATTAGTTCTTTTTTTATTCTTATTCTTCTTTCTGATGAAATTTAAAATTCATTAAGCTGCTTCAATTAATTTTTCCAATCATTTAATCAGCATTATTTTAATCTTCGTCATCTTCGTCATCTTCAGTTACATTTTCATCCTCATCAAGAGGGGAAAATACAACAATAATAGTTATGATAGAATAATTCCAATCATCAGAATCATCGGATAATAATTTATCTTGATAAGTAAGCACAGAGAAATTTGAGAAATCAGATCTCTTCATTCTCCATTCACAGAAACCAAATGTATCAGGTTTAGTATTGAAGATCTTTAAAAGAGCTTTATATACTTGAGATGTAATTATTTTTTTATCAAAATAACGGAACACTTTAGAGGCAACATTATAATTAGAAGCAATAATATCTCTTAGGCAATTTTGATCTCTGCAAGATTCTAGATCAACTTTTGTATCATAACGAAAGAGAATCTCACTATCAAATGGTAAAGAATCTTCATCATCCAAATCTTCTTCATCAAGTTCATTGTTATGTTCTTCTATATTATTATCATTTTGTTTTTTTGATAAAAAATACATGGCTTTGATGAATTCTTGAATATCATCTTCATCGATTTTCCACAATAAATCGGAAGGATTTAAATAACCATTCCTCCATCCGAAATCAGCAAGATCTATGATCTCTTCTTTTTCAATATATATTTTTTTCATGTTAAGAATCTCCTTTTTGTACTACTATATTTCATATATCTGAAATGTAAGTTTGGTAATGGAAGGACGAAGCCATTATTTAAAAATGACAACATCATAGCGATTTACTAAATCTTCCATTGAGATTCTCTAAAAATATTGAATATATAATGGTTTTGAAATAATACACAAATTTTTTTCATATGAAAAAAAAATTTTTTTTAGGAGGTTCTAGCAACTTCTTTATTTTTGACAGAATTTTCATTTTATTCTTTCATTTTCCGACAATAATCAAACTTATCCAAGAATTATTTCAGTCGGCAGAAATGAACTTTAGAAAATTTAATGATGGGTCGATTTTTGACTATTATTAATCAAATTATAGTTGAATTTGATAAAAAAAGTTCTAAATTTTTGATCGACAAATTTTAAATTTGGATGGAATGTTGGTAAATGCGTAAATTATGCAGGATTTTTATTTTTTTATTAATCTATCAAATGTTGATAAAGGCTCTTAGAACAAAGCATTTTTAACATTAACGATGTAATTGGTTTTTTATAGTTTTTCTGGTCTTGAAATTTTTATAAAATCTTAATTTTGATTCAATTTCGGTAGAATTGTTCATATTTTACTTCTTTGCATGGATGCATTACAATTTTGAGAGATAAAGGGAATAATTTAAAAGCTACGCTTTCTTACCCTTGGATATGTACACAAATCTTAGAGGAAATCCATCGGCAGCCACCGATATCGGAAAAATTATTCCCGATCAGATTAATCCGCAGTTACTTTTAGATATTGCGGAAATGGTAGATCCTTTGGTTTTCCAAAAATTGCCTTCAAAACGAAGTGGGTTTTCCTATACGATCTTCGTTCTATTTGCATGTTGTATGCAAATATTAAGACTCTCGCCCCGACACACATCAGAAATTTTCCAAGAAAAGTGTTCTCGCGCTCAAATTTCATTTCAATCCTATTCAGTCACCAAATTCTCAAATGGTAAACAACGGAGATTCTTCCCTGATCAACCTGCTTTTTCTCGATGCCTCCAAACCTTGTCTAAGTTAGATTTAGTTGAAGAATTTTGGAATTCTGTACTTTTGGCACATTTATTAATTCTTAAATCCTTGAAAATTGTCAAAGCGGATTTAAAATTAATTGCAGATTACACCGATACACCCTGTAAAAAAAATATGCAAGATCCATATTGTTTTGGAAAGAAAGAAGGTAAAACAGTTCATCGTACGCTTAGTTTTTCCGTTATTTCAGGTGATTTTCATCAAATGATTGCCAATTTCAAAATTAAAAAGCATCAAGATAAACTCCCTTTGTTTCACAGTATCCATCAAATTCTAGTTTCTAACGGCTTTTCTATAAAATATGCCATGCTTGACAGAGGTTTTTATCGTAAACGAATACTAAAGTTCTTTCAGCGGAAGCACATAACCGTGATTATGCCTGGAAGAAAATGTGCGCAGACAAAACAAAAAATTATGAACTACTTGAATGGAATTGGCAAAAGATACTGCAAAGGTGTAATTAAGGGTAAATACGTAAAAAAAAAGGGGTTTTCACCCATTAAATTCGATCTTCTGCTTGTTGCTAAACGCAGATTTAATTTAAAAGAAATCATTCAAGATTTTAATCAAAAAAAGATCAGTGAACAAGTCGCCAGCAGCCGTATTTTTCCCCTAATTATTATGTTCAGCTCAAAATCTGGCATAAAAACCCTACACGGCAACGAGAATTATATTCGAGATCTCTATCGCCAAAGATGGTTAATAGAAATCGCATTTCGTGAGATGAATCGGTTTGGCATTGCACAAAAGGTGCAAGATCGCAATAGCCGGCTGAATATTATGGGAATACGGTGCTTTTTGTACAATATTTGGCAGACACAGCGATTTCTAATAAAAAGAAACGATCCTACCGCAAAAGACTTAGAATTGAATGAATTTCTTGGAATGTGCTCAAATCATCGGTATCCATTATATTTATCATCCATGAATTGAAAGGAGTAATATTATCGCGAACAAACGAATAGATTAATCTTAAATAGAAGAAAAAGGATCAATTACATAGTGAATGATTTTTAAAAAAAAAAAAATTATTAGGATGGATTTTTAAAAGCAAGGATCAATTAGTACCTTGTGTTTTTTTGATGTTATATCCATAATTTCTGGAACAATTCCGATTATGAAGAGGATATTCTCACTTTAGATCATTTCACATATATTTTAATACTTTAGTCTCTCACAAGCGAGGAATCCAAAAGTTTAAATCACAAATATTCTTTGTAGAAATATGGTCGGTCGTAAAATAAAGCCTTTCACACCATTATATTCTGAAATACTCATTGAATTGCCGGAAAGAAGAAACATCCTTTTAGAAAACATTCCAATCAGATGTCCTATTTGTAGATCACTGCATGTCAGGTCAAATGGTACACAAAAGCGAGGAAAAACACGCGTAGTTTGTTACCGTTGTAATAATCGAGACTGTCCTTTTCGTATTCACTCTGCTGGAGGAAAACAATTCACAATTTATTCTTCCTTATTTGTTTGTAACATTCTTTATTCTTATTTGGAGATTATTATGTCAAATCTATTTCATGCTCATGGAAAATTAGTTGATATCGCCCGGAATCACCAGATTTCGCCCAGCTTATTGAGCTATCTTTACACAAAATTTCAGCAAGCCATAATCAAACAGGTTGGTCTCCAAAACCTCGTAAATAAAAAGCAAAAAGACCATGCTATCGCAATCGATGAAACATTTTTAAAAATAAATGGAAAAACTTATATTATAATGGCGACAGGCTATGCGAGTCATAAAATCTTAGGATTAAAAGTATTTCAAACAAGAAAAATGGAAGATATGCTCGAAGTTTTTAACGAAGCAGAAAAAAACGCATCAAAACCGATTACGATAATCACTGCAGATGCTTGGAATGGAACACAAGCATTAGCTAAATATCTTGATCGACCTATTACTATCATTATTCACAAACATAAAAAGCCTTATGAAAAGATAGTTGTCAAAAGGTATGAATATGATGCTAAATTACGCTATACCACTACAATTGGGGTGAAATCGGATTTTTGCTTGAAACGAAAAACTAGAGAATACTACTTCATGGAATCATGTGAAAAACGCTATATGCCCCCAAAAAGAAGAAAGATCGCCTTAGAGGAGTCAAAAATGGGCAAGGAAAAAAGAAGCCATTTGTTAAGAAGAATGTCAAAAGAGGCAAGAGAGGAATCTTTAAATTATTTGATAAAGGAAAGCGTGGTTATGCTAAAGTTGACCCGCACCGTAGGACGGTGCAAATCGGTAGAAATATCTCCAATGTGGTGGCAACCACGCTTGGAGAAATGGTAAAACTTTATTCAAAAAACTTCATTCAAAATAATCTTGCTGAACATAAAAATAGTATGCTTTCGAATTATTTGGTTCTTTCAGGCCCAAAAACAGCTGAGTCGATAGAGAAGCGATTAAGAACGTTTATCATCTGCCATAATAATCCTTATTTGCTTCAACAATTACAGATTCGGCATCAATTCCAACAAGAGTTTCTAAATAGGCAAATCTGCAAATCTCCTTTGAGATGGCTCTTGATCGGAGGTAGATTTGAAGGTTAAAAGAAAAAATGAAGGTGTTTTAATTTTTCCTTCGTTTTGAAAATTCATCATTATTAGTTTAATCACAAAAATTATAGAGAATTATTTAGTATTTAGCTTAATCGAAAAGTTAATTGGAAAACTCACCTTTTCTTAAGTGATATAAATGGGAAAAGGAAAGTCCGTGAAAGGGTCAGCAAAAGAAAAGCATCCTTCTTATCATGAAAGGACTCAAAGAAAGGATGTAAAGAAGTTACGTAAGAAGGCATCCTCCAGAAAGTATGATTCGGCCCAAAAAACGGAAAATTCAATAAAAAAACCACAACAAGAGATAGAAAAATCACCAAAAATCCGAAAGGTAAAGGGACTTCCAAAAATTTCACCCCATCAGCAAGGAAAACAAGCTCACTCTCATTCTCGCTCGTTTGGTTATAGAGATCCCAAAATGGGTTCAGTAAGGGCTTTAATACCTGTTGAAGTAATACCACAATCCAAAAAGTCGCAAAATAAAATAAGAATTCAAAAAGCAAAAACTGGGAAAAATCAGCAAAGAGAACAAAAATCTCAAAAACTACAAAAAACTCATCAATTCCAAAAATCAAAAAAATCAAAATCTAAAAGTCAAGACATCAAATTTACAACACTAAACACCACAAATGTGCAAATTGTAAAAAAATACTTTGAAACCATTTCCCCTTCTCTCTTTGACACTATGGCTCGTAGTGGTCAATTTGTGCTTTATCAAGCTGAAGGGGAAGGATATGAGATATTCTTAGTTCCTAGCGAAATCAGTCCCCTTATCAAGCAGTTGAATAAAAATTTTCCACTGATGTATGCAGGTATTCCATTAGGATTTATGAAGCGCCAACAAACTCGAACAAGATTTGAACGACAGTTCTTTTTGTCTTTTGAAGGTGGGCGATTTTTATGGAAATATATTCAAAGCTATCTTCCAGAAATCAAAAATGAACTTCAATCGGTAATTCTGGATGAAGATGGTGAAAAAGCATTCTTTTATGGAAGAAATATTGAGATGGATGATGTTATTTCTGAAACTGAGAAATTAGTAAAAAAGAAAATTACTTTTGTATTAGATCAGAACAAAGAATATATCGGTTTAGCGCTTTTAATGGTAAAACAAGCAGGTACAGAAAAACCAGTCTTAGGAATCAAAACTCGGGATCTTTATAGTCGATCCCCTAATTTTAAACTTAATCTTTTAAATTTAAGCGATGGGGGCAAATATTTAAGAAAGGGAAGTTGATTAAAAATGCATGACGATACAAACAAAATATTAACATTGGCTGAAAGATTTGAATATTCTCCATTTATGATTCGTCAAATAATGAAAAACTTTCCAAATGACCATATAGCAGCATTGAAGGCTTTTGCCCAGCCTGCTCCAGAAACAATACGGGTTAATACTTTAAAAATATCTCCTGAAGAATTAAAAACAAGACTGGAAGAGAAGGGATTTAAATTAACCCCAGTAGAATGGTTGGATTATGCTTTTCATGTAGATTCGACCCATACCCACCATACATTGGGAGCAACTCACGAATATTTGAAGGGTTTTTATTATTTACAGAGTTTAGGTTCAATGATTCCAGTTCATCTGTTATATCCTAAACCCGGTGATCAAATATTAGATATGTGTGCAGCACCAGGGAGTAAAACGACTCAAATCGCCCAATACATGCAGAATCAAGGTCAAATAATAGCAATCGATATTAAGAAATCACGGATAAATTCCTTAATTTCCAATATTCGGCGCATGGATGTTAGAAATGCAATTATTTTTCCTTTTGATGCCACTCAATTATATATTCAACATTTAGGTAAATTTCGACCGAATAAAATCCTTCTTGATGCACCTTGCACCGGGAGTGGTATATTAAGGCATGATCCTTCGATAAAACGGATGAAAAATGACTCAAAAATTCATCGTTTGCGACAACAGCAAAAGAAACTACTAAAAGCTGGATTAAAGCTACTTCCTAAGGGAGGAACCTTAGTATATTCAACATGCTCATTTCATTATCAAGAAAATGAAATGGTGGTCGCTGAAGTATTAAAAGAAGTAAAAAACGTAGAAATTATTGAACCTCAAGAAAATATCGGTTTGCCAGGATTCAGCCAAATTGATGACATGGAATTTGGATATAATTTACTAAAATCACGTAGACTTACTCCACATTTACACAATTGTGACGCGTTTTTCTATTGCATTTTGCAGAAATCATGATGAAATAATAAAAATAATAGATTAAAAAAGGAAAAGCAGTGAAAAATTTTCATTGAATTTATCCTCCACCTCGTAATAATTTTTTTCTAAATTGCGCCATTAATGATTGAACTGCATTTTCTTCTCCTTCAAAAACAATTTCAGTGCACGGAAGTAAAAATCCAGGAAAGCACTGAGAATTTGTCTCATTAACACATACCTTGCATGAATTCACATAAAAAAATGATTTTTTTGCAGATTTAGTTGTAGAATCTTTATTTGGAGCACTTAAATTTTGAAAAAATGAAATGATTTCAGAACGCGAAATCCCACTGAAAATAGAGTGTCGAGAGGAAGAAGGAGCGGTAGAGGAAAAAGGGGGGAAAATTCATGATTTATTCTTCAGGTTCATTTATAACATAACGGAAAGATTGCAACTCTTCAAGGGCATTAAGTTCTGTAATAAAACTTTGGATTTCTGTCATGTTATCTTCTAGAACATAGTTCCCGTAGATTGTATCATGATGAACAAATATATTTTTATTCAGAATGCTTTTATGATAATCTATTTCCAAACGAGTAATTTTCTTCTCTAATTTCGAATTTTGTTTGCTATAGGTTATCATAATACTGGCAGTCAATTCCGGTAACATGGCTTCAAAATCATGTGTAGATGAAATTATAGCACCATCATCCAGATCCTTCTCAGCCATCAAACGTAAAAGCGCATCCCGCATAACATAAGAATTATTCTTATATTCTTTTTGATTTACCATGCGCTTTAAGAATCCCTTTAGAGAATCTGAAATATTAAAAGATATAATTGGAATTTAACTCACCAACACTCGAACTTATAATTTATAATAAGGAACTCTGGTTATTAATAATTTTTTATACCAATTTTATTAATTAATCAACTAAATGTTTGAGGGTAATTCCTAAGCGAATAATTGGCGATTTTTTAAAGCAGAGAAGATAATTTTTCTAAAGACACTTGTGATCTTATTCGATCTTCCAATTGGATGATAGAAATTTTATATTGAGCCGCAATCGATTCTAATACATCATATTCAATTTTATAGTGAACAATTTTCTTTTCATCATCTAAAGCGATCTTGACGGGTATTTGATGTTCATTTTCGAAGATTTTTAATGTGACTTTAACGATTTTCCGCGGAAGGCATACACGGATTGTGTTATAAAAGCGAACACCCAAAGTTCCTGTTTGAATCAGAAGTTCTGCAATTAGATGGTCACGATTTTCTGGTGAACAAAGAACTTGAATTTGATGTCCTGGTCGATTTTTTTTAGTAATCGTTGAAACTAAACTCACATCCAATGCACCTGCTTTTAAGAGAGAAGAATATATATTCCCTAATAGTTCCCCCCGCACATCATCTATATTTGTTTCAATTACTGAAATTGGACGGGGCTGGGAAGATAACTTGTAAGTTCCAATAGTATATTGCCATACTTCATTTAGTGGTTCTTGAGATACTGCAGTTTTATGCATATTTACTTGCAGTATTTGGAGAATATTGGCTTGATGAACTAATTCTATATTTCCAACTCCAATTCCGATATGTTTTACTGTGAAAAATTGAGATGGGATTTGTTGGGAGAGAAGATTAAATTTCTTTAAGCCTGCTAATAAAGCAACTCCAGTTGGAGTAGCAAGTTCTCGAGATTCTGGACCATATTTAAATATAAGTTCTGCATTAGAAAGGATTTCCAAAGTTGCAGGAGCAGGCACAGATACTATACCATGTGATATTTTTACTTGGCCACCTCCTACTGCTATTGGATCAGCATAAATTTTAAACGAATTTAAAGAAGTAAAAGCACCTAAGAGATCTAAACCATAACCAACTCCGATTAAATCAATAATCGTGTCTATTGCACCAATTTCATGTAAATGAATTTGATCGGGTGATAAATTGTGAATTTTAGCTTCAGCTTCCAGAATAGCCCTAAAACAATAATGAATATAACTTTGTGCTACAGAAGACAGCCGTTCTCCTTTGCAAATTGCATCAATTTTATTTTTCATCCAAATAGGTGTAAGGAATTTAGGATGAATTACATGTTGATGGATATAATTGTCTGTCTTTGGAGAAGTAATATCAAGATTAGATTTAGAAGGAGATTTTATTGATAATTTTATAGAATTGGAATCAAATTGAATATGATGCTCTAAGTTTTCCGAACTGGGTTTAATTAAAAGATGAGAGCCGCTAATTCCATTGCTGATTTTACGATCTATTTTAATGCTCAAAGATGAATATTCTTTAATATAGGATGGAATTTTATCTAAAAATCGCTGCATTTTATCATAAGAGATAATCTCAGCCAGAGCACTTAAAAATAAATCACCACTAATACCTGCATAGCTGCATTTTATTATAAGTGCTTGTTCCATATGATCAAGTCCATGATTCATTAACCCACATTACTTAATTAGCTTACGGTTCTAATGAAAAAGAGCCCAAAGACGTATTAAATTAGCCCAGAATCGTTTTACAAACATTCCCGCAAAATAAAAGGCATTATCTTGAGCACGGAAATAATCCGGTTGAATGGATTTTTCACCCTTTAAGAGATTGGGATGAAGTAAAGCCCCACCAAAATTTGGTGATTTCCCAATTTCTCTTACTTTTTTCCATCTAATTTGATGAATTTCACCCTTTTCTTGATTTTGTATCAATCCTTCATATTCTAATATAGATACGGACCATGTCTTATCTGAAATATATTCAACTATTTCTCCTGATTTCATTTTTAATTGAAGAAGAAAATTTGCATAGCCTCTTGATTGAAGAAAATGACGGCACTCAACAACTAAAGAATTTTCCCCTAAGTGAATGAATTCAGAAAGATCAAATACTCGAACGGATTTTTTAATCGGCATTATAGATAGAGAAAAACGAGTCTCGGTGATACCAACAAAAACATTATTACAATAGATTTCGGCATGATTACTTGCAATAACTTGAAGCAAAGCTTTCGAAATTTCACTATTTACTGTGAATGTTTTTCTGAATAATCGTGGTTGTGAATCAGATGCATAGCGATGAGACCATATAAATTTTGATTTAAGATATGGAGAAATATTCACAGTATCTTCGATTCTTTGAAGATAACTACGATATTCATCATATACATTGAATAATTGATTATATCTTAAAAGATGGCGTTCAAAATTAGGATATTTTGCACATTCAAGCCAAAAATGTTCATAATTTTTAAAATATTCAGAAAATTGGCTAAGATAAGAAGAGATTTCATCATAAAGATTTAAGTTTTTACTTCTTTTGTCTTCAAGGGTTTTTAGTTTTGAGAATTTCTTAATTTTCTTTTTAAGAATAAGATGTTGAGCAAATAAACTCATGGTTTTTAAACTAAATTGCCAAAATGGGATAAAATAATTATTAGTGGTTAATGAATCTTTAATTCTATTGAGGCTGTGATAGAGAATTTCTGCAGAAGAACGAATTTCTAATAATTGTTTGGATTTTAATTTGATTGATCTATAATAAAAGGGAACAGAGAAGAAAAGATCATAAAAATGTGTGTTTAGAAAGATATTTTTTCCTGAACATAAAGTGCTTAACTCTATAGTTTGGAGAAATATTTCTGTTATTCGATTTTCGATTTCATTATTTGCGGGAGAAAACAATAGAATAAGAAGATCCGCAATTAACTGTCTAAAATCTTGATTTGTTTGGTTCCAACTTAAAATATTTCCTAAAATTGTCCCATAAATGTGGTTTAAGCGCAATGAATGATGTCCAAAATCCCCCCATGTGCTTACAAGTTGCCCTAAAATAAAAGGGAAATTCCGATATGAAGAATCATCGTAATTATCCCCAGAATTAAGAGAATTTTGAGAATTTCGAGATTGTGATTTACTTTTTAACAGTTGGCAATCTTGATTTAAGTGCAATACATTCTGATATGCATAAAAATAATGGGGAAAAGGCCTATACCAATTGAGAATTGATGGGCTAATAATTGTTTGATGGCCTAATATTGCCAATTTTCTGAAAACCTTTCTATATCTTTTTGTAGGAGAATAATTCCAATATACAACGATAATATCTGAAGGTAAATTTTCAAGTATGGAAGGATATTTTAATACTAAATCATGATAAAGCAATACTTTTTCAATACCGTTATTTTTGGCAATGTGATAGACTTTAAGAATATGATCATAAAGTGCCTGTTCGATCCCTACTGCTTTAATCAATTCTTTTGAGTTACCATGCCCCAAATCATATGTTTCATCACACCCTATATGTAAATATTTTTTAGGAAAATAAGCGCAAATTTCGGAGATGTACTCACGTAAAAACGGATAAATATTCCCATTGGCAATAGAAAGACAGTGAGAACCGGAAAATTCCCCCAAACTTGAATATTCAGGTAGTGTTAAGATATTATCCATGTGTCCTAGAGTTTCAATGATAGGAAATATTGTAATATATCGAGATTTAGCATATTGTACAATTTCAAGTATTTCTTCTGAACTATATGCACCCCGATCGGCACCAATTTGAGGGTGTGAAGGAGTACGAATAATATCCTCAATGTACATAGCGTATGTATTAATTTTATATTGACTCCATAATTTCATTTCCCGTTTTAGTTCCTGTACAGTAGGGGCTTGCCCTCGAGACACATCATCAGAAATCCCTCTTATTAAAAGATCAGGCCAATCTAAAATTTCTCCACATATTAGATAATATGGCGAAGAATTTACAAACTTTCCATCCATTTTACCTAATTTAGTCGCTTCAAATGTTTCAAAGGTTTCAATTGTTTCTGCTGTTTCTGCTGTTTCTGTTATATTAGTTCTTATCTTTTTATTATACCTTTTCGCATGCAAAAACAGTTGACGCAATGTTTGAAAAGAATTGAAAAGCCCATGAGTGGTGGAAGCAGTTAATAAAATGCCTTGAGGGCGAATCTCAATATAATAAGCTTCAGACCCTTTAGATGCGATGTCTTGATTAGTTTTGAAGTATTTAGTTTTTTTTTTTAGATAATTATCATCACTTCTAAAAATGATATTGAGGTGAAATTCTTCGTTAAAATCACTCTTCATTTGCTTTAATACTTGATGAGAAGAATCAATATTTGATAAAATGCAAATTAAGTCTCCATCAATCATAGTGTAGGATTTTAAAATTTTAGTTCTTTTGGGATAGGGAAGAATTTTTGGACGATTATATATTTCTCGCAGTTTTTCTGCAATTTTTGGATTATTAATTGGATTTGATTGAATTAATATTTGAATATAAGAAATCATTTTTTCTTCAGCTTTTAGTTCTTAATTATATTTGGATGTAAAGAAATAAAAATGGAATTGGATATTATATTAATATTAGTAAAACAACATTTTCTTGATTCAAACTTAATCACAGTGTGAGAATATGAGCCAACAACAAGATGAGATGCCAACCTTAGAAGGAATGATGACCGCTTTACCCGCAACTTTTTTAAGTCTATTAAATGTTGAAGTCCCCAGTTTTCTCACACCTCCAATTCAACCTTTAATTGATCTCTTTGCTCCACGTGGAATCAAGCGTATAATTATTAACTTAATTGATCAATTTGGATTGTTTGAAATCACTATTCATAAACCACCATTTTTAATTTCTCAAGCGAATGCACTTGTGCTTCTTAGTACTTCGAATCCTTATCTTCATGGAGTTTTGTTCAATACATTTTTTGGTGGATTTGAATTTGAACCAAATGGATTCCATCTTCTTCGTTATCTTCAGGAACAAGGAAAATCAACAGTATTTGTTGGTCGAGAACGCGATATTCAACGATATAATGGAGGTACCCCTTCAATTGCAAAATCTACAGATATGGCAACTTGGATTGAAGCTGCAAAAGTTGTAAACAGACATGATTTATCAATTTTACATTATTTAGATTTTGAAGATATATCTGCAAAGGGACAGAAAACATCAGCGAAAAATTTAGAAGAACTTTCTCAAAAATTAATAAGAAGAACAGATAAATGGTTGAAAAGCACATTTCTTCAACTTCGATCAAAAAGTTTAATGGTCGTTTTAAGTAATCATGGAAGATATAAAATTGATCTAAATTATCAAGGTAAAGCAGGAGAATGGAGGAGTGCTTCAGTTCCCTTGGCAATCTGCATATATAAAGAATAATCCTAAAAATTTTCAATAAATTTTTTATTCATATCAATTTTTCGCTAATTAGCTATTTGTCTCAATTTTATTTGTTAAAAATTTATTTCTGCTCGATATTTTTAATATATTTAGGTTTTTAGATACCTTGATATATATTATTAAAGTTAGAAAAAAATTGAGCAAAAGATAGATAAAAAAAGCAAAAAATTTGAAGTTCAGCGTTAGAATGGTTTAGCAAATTTTATTGCGTCATGAGGGCAGTGTTCCATACATTCAAGACAGAGAATGCATTCACCATTACCTGTAAAACCATCGAAACCTTCATCAAGAATTCGAACCTGCATTGGACAGACTTGTTCGCAAATTCCACATTCCTTTCGACCTGGACAGCGAGTTGGTAAACGTTTCAATTTCAAGAAACTATATTTTGAAACTTGTTTAATTGCTGCACCATAAGGACAAAGATATTTACAATAAAAACGTGGATAATAAATCGAAAAGCCTAAAATTATTAAATAAACAAAGAAAATAATAGTACGGACTCTATTTTCAGGAGTAAAAAGTTGATCCACGGCAGCATTATCAACAATACTTTGAATGATATCAGGAAAAGTAACAAAGAAAAATTCAGAAAATGAGAAAGGACCAACGGGATTAATTGCAAAAAGTCCTAATGCTTTAGAATAATCAGAATAATTTTTTGGATTATTTGTATAATAATAACCTAATGGAATTAGTAATACAAATAAGACAACTAGAACAAAACCTTTTACCTTTTTCAAAGCGCGATCAGTATTAAGAGAAAATCGGTTGTTTTCATTAGCAATTCCAGCTAAAAGATCTTGAATAAATCCAGTAGGACACATCCAACCACAGAATATTCTCCCTGTAAAAAGACCAAATGCTCCAATTAAACCTAAAAACAAATAGGGCACTTTTCCATCAATGATGGTGTGAAAGACGTATTCAAGAAGACCAGCTCCAGCAGTCCAAGCGCTATCAGCTGAATGTAAAAAGGGTAGAACCCGAAGAAAATCTTGAATTGCAGAAAAATCAGTTTTGAAAATAAATTCCAAAATAGCATAATTGACTAAGAAAAAGGATAAAAATTGGATAACCGTCCGACTGATTTTGATAACTGGTAATCCTTTCGATTTTTCAGTAGATAATGAGGTGCTCATCAAATATTCAGTTGTGAAAAAGAATGAATTAAAAAAAGGTTTTTTGTACGAAAAGTGATGATTTCAAAAAAAGGGAATTAATCTTGATCTATTGATCTCTTAATCATCATTTCAAAAGTATTGTCTCCATATTAACTGGAGATCGTGTTTCACTTTTTAACCGCTTATGAATTACAGAGGCTAAACCCATACATTTCGATGATTCTCCGTGAAGTGTAATTACACGTTCAGGTCGAGGTTTTACTTTTCGAATAAATGAAATTATTTGAGAACGATTACTGTGTCCAGAAAAACCTTCAATAGTGTGCACATTGAGTTTAATCTTGACAGGCGTGGTTTTACCGCTAGAAGATACCGCTTGAAATTCGCGATAACCCTTTTGAATTCTCCGTCCAAGAGTTCCTTCAACTTGATAACTTGCAAATATAATTGCACTATTAGGATCTTCTGCAATTCCTTTCAAATACTGAACCGAAGGTCCACCTTGTAACATACCGCTTGTAGCCATAATGATGCAAGGACCACCAGCAATAATGTCATCGCGTGCTTGATATCCGTCAACTTGAGTAAATATTTCTGAAGTAAATGGATTTTTACCTTGGTGGAATATTTTTTCGCGCAATTCTGAATTGAGATAATCAGGATGGGTTGTATGGATTGCAGTAGCTTCGGAAATCATTCCGTCTACGTATATAGGAACTTGATCAACCATTTTTCGAGACATGAAATCTTCCAATACTACCATAATTTCTTGTGCACGCCCAACAGCCAACACAGGGATGAGAACTTTTCCTCCGCTTCTAATGGTATTATTTAGAATTTGAATAAGCATTTTCTCAGATTCATGCCGACTTGGCATTATATCTTGAACACCACCATATGTTGACTCGGTAATTAGAGTTTCAAGTCGTGGAAATTTACATGAAGCGGCTTCTAATAAACGGGTGCGTTGGAATTTATAGTCTCCTGTAAAAACCAAATTATGTTCCCCATTGCCAAAATGTAAATGAATCATTGACGAACCAAGAATATGACCCGCATTATGAAGCGTGAGTTTAATATCTGGAGTAATATCAGTGACTTTTCCCCATTCCAAGGTATATGTGTGAAGAATTGCTTTTTTAATATCATTTTTTGAATAAGGTGCAGGACGTCCTTCACGAGCGCAAATATTAACATAATCTAATTGAAGCATGGTTGATAAATGCATAGTAGGTTCAGTAGTATATACGGGACCATCATATCCATATTTGAATAGAAAGGGGATTAAACCACTATGATCTAAATGGGCATGACTAAGTATAACTGCATCAAGATCTTCAATTTTGAAAGTTCCAACATCTAGATATGGAAACAAATCATCTGAATTTCCAACATTTAACCCGCAATCAAGCAGAACATTGCTCTCATTAGTTTCAATCAGAATGGATGAACGCCCAACTTCACGAAAACTACCCAAACAAGTCATTTTTATATGAAAATCATTTTTTACTAAAGGTCGATGTATACGCCAACCAATTTTGCGGAATATTTCTTTTTGTTCTTGGCGTTCCTTTTGTAACATCGAACGAACCAATGCAACAGTTCGTGATTCAATAGGAGGTGTTCGAATAACTTGAGGTAACCACATTGTTTCTTTTTTTATAGTTTTTAGATTTGTTCCTGATTTTCCAATTGCCACTCCGGGTTTTTTTGCTTCAATAATTACTTCCCCTAAGTTTTCATTAAACATAATTTTGGTTACTTCAGCTTCTTCGGGAATTGTTTTTTGGATAAAAGCTACTGTTTCATCATTAATCATTCGGATCTCAGGGTCACTTCGAACTACGATTCGTTTTCGTAGTTTTTTGACAAGATTTCGAATTTCCTCACGATCATCACCAATAAAATCCACACTTCGACTGTAAATACTGATTTCAGGTCCTTCAAATTGAACTTCAGTTATTTTAGCTGATTTAGGAAGAGAATCAAAAATATCTTGCTTCATTTTTTCCAATGCTTCTTCAGTACTCATAAAATTTCACTTGTTGTATTAAATAGCTGCTTTATCTTGTTTTTATTATATCTATTAGTATTATTAGGAGCATAAATAACAATTAGAATAATTATAACATTTCTGCAAACAACCAAATTTGCAGTATGCATTCACAAACTTCTCTAAAAAGAAGACAAGTTGTACAAGGAGTGCAAACATAAAAACTTTTTTGTGTTTAACAAGAGAATAAGATATGGAAATTAGTGGGACCACTCAAGTTGTTGGGATCATTGGCAATCCCATCGAGCATGTATTATCCCCAATTATGCATAATGCCGTTTTTGATGCCCAAAATTTAGATTGGGTATACATTCCTTTACAAGTTTCTCAAATTAATTTAAAACAAGTGGTTTTTGGATTGAAATATTCTTCCTTTCGAGGATTCAATATTACAATTCCTCATAAAGTGAATATTTTACCTCTATTGGATGAAATTGAACCACATGCCAGGCAAATTGGTGCAGTAAACACGGTAAAAATTGTTGATCATAAACTTATTGGAAAAAATACTGATGGAGAAGGTGCGCTACAAAGTTTGATTGATCACGATTTTCCATTGAAACACAAGAAAATTACAATCTTAGGTGCAGGTGGGGCAGCGCGGGCAATATTTTATTATGTATTTGAATATTCCAAGAATATTTGCATTATAAACCGATCACAGAGCCGATTATCAAATTTTTTAAAGGAAATTAGGATAAATACGACAATCAAGGATCAAACTGGGAATATATCAGGATTACTTTTCGATGAACATGAAATAGTGAAAAAAAGAATTGAAGATTCAGATTTGATAATAAATACAACACCTGTTGGAATGTATCCTAAGAAAGACCAAAGTCTGATTTTAAAACAATGGTTAAAACCTCATAATGCAGTTTTTGATGTAATATATACACCGATAAAAAGTAAACTTTTGAAGGATGCAGAAGAAATCGGTTGTAGAATATTAAATGGAATAGAAATGTTGATCAACCAAGGTGCTTTAGCATTTGAATGGTGGACAAATCAAAAAGCAGATAAGGAATTGATGAAAAAAATGATTATTCAATTTTTAAAGCAATGAATATTTATTCATGGAAAAAAAGTAAATATTTAAAGTAGCGATTTACATTCCAAAGAAATCACTCGGTTTAAGAAGATGTGGTTCTTTTTTATCCTTCTTTTTCTGCTTCTTTTTCAAATGTTCTGGCACATAACCATAGACACTTATAATTTGATCCCGTTCTTCTTTGGTCAGTCCATCATCGTTTTCATCTTCATCTTCTTCTTCATCATCAGCTACTGAATAAGAAGAGGAAATACCAGAAGAGATCTGTGTTTTCTTTCCTCCTTTTGATTTCTTTCGTTTTCCACCTGAAAGTGAGATTTCTCCTCCAGATAACATTTGAAGTTCACGCATAATATTTTCTAAATTAATGGCTTGGATACTTTTTCCCATAGTATTTTGAATATCTTGTAAAGCTTTAGAAGTCTCAATGATACTATCGGGTTTGATTCCTGTTAATAATGAATCTAAAGATTCTTCCACCGTTCTTCTTAATGAATTCAAACTATTATTTATTTTTCCCCAATCTTCATTCATATTTTTCTCGATTTTCCTAATATAGTCGATTACTTCATTTGTAAATTCCGTATGATTTTCCCAATGGTCTTGATCTTGTGAACGGATTGAAGAGACCAACATAATTAATTGACGAATTTCTTTTTTCAATTCTTCGGTCATAAGAATCACTTTTTTCTGCTTTGATACTGTGATTTTTTTTTCTACATTATATTATTGACGGATATACCATAAAAAAATGTGCTTAAGAACGTGATATTCAGATCGATTTATAATTTGTGGGAAAAATGTCGCAATTTTTAATACAATAGTTCTATGAAAATATAAGAGTGTCAATAACATTGAGCAATTTTTTGGTAAATTGACATCTTTGAATGAAGAAATTCTCCCAGAGAAGAATTTCTACCCAAAATATTCTCGACTGAAAGAAAAAAGCATAAGCTTTTTAAGGTTCTTTAACCCATTTTTACTCACCTTTATTTCTGCTCGACTTAATGAGGGACATAAATGAAAGAAACTGAAATATTAAAAATTGATTCCCGCGGCCGAATTGTCATTCCACGTTCCATGCGCAAAGGATTAGGTTTAAAAGAAAACTCACACATTATGCTAATTTCAAATCCAGAAGAGAATGAATTACGTATAATTCCTTTACCGTTTAGTGAAGAAAATCAAACATTTATAAAAATACGAATTATTATTCAAGATGAACCTGGAGCTTTAGGACAAGTTGCGAAAGTTTTCGGTGATTTGAACCTTTCTTTATTGTATGGTCAAGAAGTAGTGATAAAAAAAGGCCAGGAAGCGGAGTGGAATGTAATTTCTCCGTTTCCGAATATTTCTTTGGAAGATTTTAAAAAAATGATCATTGAAAAAGGTGGGGCTAAAAAAGTCACCATTGAATTACCAATGAAATCATAGAGAGGAAAATCTGTGCCGGTAGAACGTTATCTTCATGGGATTTGGAGATTTTGCCCTGATCCAGATGATTTAGGAATCACGCAAGAATGGATGATGCAAGAAAACCAGCCATATTTGGAAGAAAAAACACGAATAATTGTTCCAAGTTGCTGGAATCGATCAACTTGGAAAAAGTATGCTAATTATTCAGGTGTTGCTTGGTATTGGCGAATCTTTCGTGTTCCTCCTCAATGTCATGATCATCCAACATATATAGTTTTTGATGGAGTAGCGCATTCAGCTAAAATATTCATTGATGGAAAAGAAATCGGTTCATTTTCAAGTGGGTTTCTTCCCTTTGAAATTGATATTTCTGAGTTTGTTGATGATCAAGACCATTTTTTAGCTGTTCGAGTTGACAACTCCAATTCTACCACGCGATTTCCGTTAATTCCGGATGTTCAATCATATGGTGGGATTTTCAAAGATGTTAAAATAATTTCTCATGAATATATCATTATTGAAGAAAGAAGTATTGAAACAATTTTGAATTTTAATGATTCAAATAAAAGAATTCGCAATGCTGAATTAACTTTAAGCCTTTATCTTAGAAATCGTTCTGATTTCGATATACAAGGTAAAATTTCAATTACTATAAGCCGAGACTATGTTCCAGTGGTTGAAATTGAGAAAGATATCGAAATTCTTAAACAAAATAGTAGATTGTCTAAAACTTTAATCCATATTGATGGAAATAATTTAGATTTGTGGACACCAGATTCACCAAATTTGTACAATTTTAAAATATCTTGTTTTAATGATGAATTAGGAGAAATTTTTAATATTGAAGATATTATTGGTATCCGAGAAATTGAAGTTTCAGAAAATAACATTATGATAAATGGTAAAGAAATGAATCTAAAAGGAACAATCTTTCCGATTGATCTTCCTGAATATGGGTATGCACTTCCCGCTCAAAAAATTCATGATATGCTTTTGGAGATTAAAGAAAAGGGTTATAACATTATTCGTCCAAATCAAGGTGTTTTTGATAGAACAATAATTGAATTGGCTTCGCGCATAGGAATTCTTGTAATTAATGATATTCCCATAATTTCTCTTTCATTGTTGGAAAAGCAGCAATATTTTAATTTATTTGCTAATTCAATTACGTTTTTACCCGCTTTGGCATTTTACAGCGTTAATCCAAATATTAATATATCTGAAAGTAAAGTACGTAAAAGTTTTGAAGATATTCAGAAATTATTCACAAATAGATTAGATCCGAGTAGATATATGTTAGCCCGAGGAATGTTCGGAATAGAAAAGTGGGATAATTATTTTAATTCTTAATTAAATTCAAAATAAAAGATCATAATTTGTTAATAGAGGTAATAAATTCGATGGAATATGATTTTGAAAACCCAAGACTATTAATTGTTGGAGCAGGAGCTATTGGCGGTGTTTGTGCAGGATTCTTAACTCAAAGTGGTTATCATGTTGATTTAATTACAAAACATGAAGAGCTGGCTTTTAAAATCCAGACTGAAGGAATCCAAGTTTTAAGCCCACACGGTCAATTTCAAATTAAAATTCCCGCATTTCCAAACATGGAAAAAATAGAAGGAAAATATGACTTAATCTTTATGACTGTAAAAGCAACTGATTTAAAAGAAGCAGTACGTGCAGTAGAACCATTCATGCACAGTAATTCGGCAATTGTAACTTTAGAAAACGGAATATGTGAAGATATGGTTGCTGAAATGGTCGGACAAGCCCGTGTTATTGGATGTATTGTAGGATGGGGTGCAACCATGCATTCCCCAGGTATTGTCGAGATGACATCTCTTGGAGAATTTGTTATTGGTAATCTGGACAATTCAATAGACAAGCGCGTGGAGAAAGTTCAAGAAATCCTCTCTGCAGTCAATCCTTGTTATATTTCTCAGAATATTTATGGAACATTATATTCTAAATTGATAATTAATTCATGCATTACTTCGTTGGGTGCAGTATGTGGATTGTATTTGGGTGATATGCTGGCGTCTAAACAAGTTCGTCGTATTTTTATTGAAATTATACGAGAAAGTATTACAGTGGCAAATGCAATGAATTTACAAGTAGAAGTTTATGGGGGAAAACTCAATTATTATGAATTTCTCAAAGGAAATGGGATCTTTGCCGAATTACGCCGTCACCTTTTAATTCGAATCATTGGTTTGAAATATAAAAAATTAAAATCATCAAGTTTACAAAGCCTTGAGCGGGGAAAGAAAACTGAAATCGATTATTTGAATGGATATATTGTTAAACAAGGCGAAAAACACAATATTGCCACACCTGTTAACAGTTTAATGGTTAAGATAATTAAAGAGATAGAAGCAGGAAAAAGGGAAATAAGTAAAAAAAATTTTGAGGATTTCTTAGATTTGATTAAGAATTAATAAAGAATTGATTGAAAAATGGTTAATTATAAGTAAAAAATTAAATAATTTTTATATATGAGCCTTTATCAACATTTGATAGATTAATAAAAAAATAAAAATCCTGCATAATTTACGCATTTACCAATATTCCATCCAAATTTGAAATTTGTCGATCAAAAATTTAGAACTTTTTTTATCAAATTCTACGAAAATTTGATTAAAAATAGTCAAAAATCGACTCATAATTACATTTTCTAAAGTTCATCTTTGCCGACTGAAATAAATCTTGGATAAGTTTGATTATTGTCGGAAAATGAATGATTAAAATGGGAATTCTGTCAAAAATAAAGAAGTTGCTAGAACCTCATATTTCATTCAATTTTTTTTTCAAATAAAAGAACACCAGTCTCACGATCTTCATCATATTTAAAACCTAATTGGAGAAAATAACGCGCTATCTCTTTAGGAATAAATACAATAACATAATCTATTTCTGTATTAGGTGAAGAATGGTAACACTTGATATATGTAATTAGAAGATCATATGCATTCTTAGGTTTTCCATATAAAGTGCACCAAATATGAGATTTTTGAGGACCTTCATGAAATTCTGATGAGTTACATGTTTCGACACGTAAAAATGCATGGTCACTAGAATACCATTGGAAATCCTTCCCAATTTTTTGAAAAAATTGAAGACTGTTGGGAAAATAAGAAAATCCAGTGTTAATATCATCTGGTTTTTCTTCTAATTTAGAAGATACAAATTTAAATGCTTCATCAGGTGTAAGTTCAGAAATATTTTCATTAATTTCAACATCATCTAGCTTTAATTTGCTAACTTCAGCATTTAGAAAAATCATAGTATTTTTTGTTGTAAATCCATAACGACTTGCCAAAGCGATAGATCCTACATTCTCACTATATGTTGCATATTGAATAATCTTACAACCTCGATTTATTGCTATTTGAATTGCATGTTCTGTTAAAATTTTACCTATTCCCATTTGCTGATAAGATTTTTTTACTCTTCCTCCTTCCATCCAAGCATTTTTTTCGCTAAGAAATTTCACCCTTCCAATTGCGATTAATTCTATTATTGATTCTTTAGATTCAGAATATTTTGGTAAAAAAATACCATATGTATATCCATCTGGATCTTTAAGCCATGCGTGAAAGACTTTTGGGATATAATCTTGACCGTCCCAAATATCTTTTGAGATTTCTTTAACTTGGGGAAGATCTTCTGGTTTTAATTTACGAAATATTAATTTCGAGTAATCAATCTTCATATGTAAGAAAAGCTTCAAGAATATTAATTTTTTTTTTTAATTGTTAAGAGTTATTGATGAGATTTAGCTTTTTTAAGATGTACAAAATAGGTGGTTATTTAGATTTAAAGTATTCCTTATTTTATTTCATTTTCATTTAAATTTGTATAAAATGCTTCATTACTTGAATCTTCAAGTGAATTTGTAGACTTTTTCTCTTTTTCTTTTTTTATAGTTAAATCAAAAAGTGATTCTTTGATTATTTTTGTAATACTCCGTCGAATTTCTCGTATAAATATTTCTAAGTCCTTCTTTATTATGAAATTCAACCAATTAGATTCTAAATATTCAACAATTCGTTCAATTGCTTTTGGTTCACGCTCTAATCGATATAAAATCTGAAATTCTCCTTCAGATAGTGGAGTACCATCTTCATGAACCCAACGAGACTTTAAACTGTTTTTAATTAATTGAACAAATTCTTTTCGAGGGCTAGACATCTTTAATTCTGGGTAAGGTTTAATTAATTGTTGCCAGTTTTTACGAAAATTGGAGTAGGGTATCCGTAGATCAGAAGTTAATTGAAAGTATGATTCATTTCTAATTCGCTGATACAATAATTGTCGATCAAATTTCAAACGTAATTGATTTTTCATAGAATTAAAATAAGAAAAGATGGCGTTATCTAGCTCTTTATTCTCAGTGTGATCCAATTCCCAAATTTTCTGAAATAAGATTTCTAGGGTTAGCTTATCGATTTGAATATTAAAATTACCAATTTGGAGAGCTAGACTTGATTTTGCTTGTTTTCTTGTAGTAGAAATAGATGAAGTTTTCTTTCTTACTGTTTTTTTTTTACGATGTGATTTCTGTTTTTTTTTTTCAGCTTTTGCCCGTTCTTCTAATAAGCGTTGAATTTCATCCAATGACATTAAAATTTTCCTCCATTATCGCGAGAATTTCGAGTAATTGCTCTTTTTCTTCAAGTTTGAGCCCAAAATTAAGATCTAAGAATTTTTGGAGCAAATTGACATCTGATATCTCAGTCGCAATTTTTGAAACATTGCGATCCATTTCATCTAATTTTGTTAAAAAATAATATACCTTAGAAAAATCAAGAATTTTTGCAGGAGAATTTTGTTTTCCACTTACATCATTTGTTTTTTGTGATATATCTACCTTAATTTCTTCTAAACGATCAAATGAGGGCGCTCCTTTAATTGCAATTAGGGTTTTAAACTTCTTTTTTTGAGGATCAAAGATTCCTTCAAGATGAATTTTTGATTCAGGTTGAGCATGTAATCGTAATAATGTTCCTCTTGTTGCTCCAAAAGACCATTTCATAGATTTTGAAAGACCATAAATAGTTATCGGTAATTTATCATCATTTTCTCTAAGCCAATTTAACATGGATTCTTCATTTGCTCGAGCAACTTTTTCTTTTGGATGAATTGGATAGTTTGTATTCATATAAATAATGATTAAATTTTAGATATATATTTTTTTTCTTAAATATATATTTTAATTCTCATTTTTGAAATTTATATTATTTCAATTAATTTAAAGTATTAATTTTAATTAGAATATATATTTTAAAAAAAATTTTCGAATAATAAATTTGTATTTAGAATTTATATTAAGTTCTATAGAAAAGGTACAAAATATATATTTTTTAAAAGAAATTCAATGAATTTTATTGATTCAAAATTTCGGAGTTGTAATTATTCATATTGAAAAGCATAAGTTTTTTTTATTTTCGATCCCGTTCAATACCTATGCCAGATGAAAACGAATATCAAAAAGTTCTCGAACTTATTTCTTATGGAAAATTTGATGAAGCTTTCAAAAAAATTAAACCTATGCTCAAATCAGAACCTGAAAACCCGGGACTTCTACTTGATGCAGGTTATATTTGTGCTAATTTAGGAAATTTTACAGATGCGATTAAATATTATGAAAAAACCATTGAAATGGTACCTGATTCAGCCAGTGGTTATGCTGGATTGGGATTTGTTTATAATTTACAAGATCAACCTGAAAAAGCATTAGAATATTTTAAAAAGGGCTTAGAAAAATCACCAGATAATGCACTTATCCACTTTGAAGTAGGGGAAACACTTCTTGAAATGGAACGATTTGAGGAAGCCCTTAAATCCTACTATAAAGCAATTCAATTCTCAGGTTCAGAAACAGAAGTTGAAACGCTTCACCGTATTGCACAGGTTCATTTAGGAATGAATAACCCCGATAAAACACTAGAAATCGCAAAAAATATATTATCAATCGATCCATCTTATGCAACGATTTACTATGTAATGGCTGGTGCAGAAGCGATGAAAGAAAATTGGGATTCAGCAAAGTCACATCTTGAAAAATATTTGAAATACTCACCTGAAGATGTAGATGCCAAAGAAATGTTAAAGCATATTGAAGAAGAAATGTCGAAATAATCAAATAATAACCCTATTTTTTTAAATTAACTTAAAATTTTGCAAGATCTTAAATTGCATAGCATAAATTATGTAATAATAAATTATCATAAAACAAAGAAAAAAAGAAAATTACTTGAAATTTAACTTTCTTCTAACTGTGCAGTTAATTTTAAAACAGCTTTAGCTTCTTTCATCTTTTCTACTGCTAATGCTGACGCACGTTCAACAGAAATTTCAAGATTTTTTGTAACTTTTCCCTTTCCAAGTAATTTATTGTAATTTAAAGCGCCTAAATCAATGATATACTTACCACCTTTTTGTTCGATCTTTCCAGCTTCAAGCCAAGTAGGAAGTTTTTCTTCAACATCCTTTAAATTTATTGCTCGAGTCTGATTTAATCGTTGAACTTGAGGAGGTTGTTTGAATCCTTTCTTTCCAATTTTCCATTTTTCACCATCTGGACCTGGAAAACCAAGTTTTTTCATTTTTAGGTATAAACTCCATTTGTGCTTGAATTTTCCTGTGGTTAATCCAGTTCCACCACGTTGACCTTTAGCTCGATGAGCACCAATTGTACCGTAGCCTCGAGTTCTATTACCTTGCTGTTTCCGGCTTTTTTTTTCGAATTTTACTGGCATTGTTTTTTTCACCTTTTTCCAGAAATGCTTAGATCATTTTTCGTAAATAAATATTGATCTTATCTCCTACTTTACCCAAGGATCCACCGGCACCAATAGGTTTCTTGATCGAACCAGGATAACCTCCAATTGGTGGATGAAGTCGAAAGACGGGCTTTAATCCTTTAATTTCTTTTATTGCAATTTTTCCTTTATGAATTGCATTGGCGAGATCAGGGATGGATTTATACACGGTTTCAGTTCGAACAAAATGATCAGTTAAAGGTTTATTACCTTCGAGTAGAGCGCGTTTTTCGAGTAATCTTTTTATATTATCAGCGGATACTGGTCCATAGGCAACATAATCCTTTACTTTTTGAATCATTCCTCGAACAGAAGGAGTAGTTTTAACTAATACTGCACTATTTACACGGTAAAGATTCAATAAATGTAATGTATGCAAGATTTTTCGATTCATCCCATGAGCACCACGAATCCTTATTATACAATAGATTTCTTCTTCGGGGATTTTCGCTTTTTTTGTAGATGTTGATTTAGCGGTAGTTTTGACTTTACTTGACATAATCATCACCATTATTTAGAGGCTTATTTAAGCCCCCCAATCTTTAGCTGTCATTACTTTATACATATTTTCCAAAGCATTAAAGACAGCTTTTGCCATATTTGTTCTGGATTTTGTATTTCCTTTTGTTACAGTCCATACATCTGTAATTCCAGCCAATCGGAGCACCAGTTTTGCAGTATCAGAACAAGCTAAACCAGTTCCTTTCGGTGCAGGTTTTAATGTGACTCGAACACTTCCCATTTTACCAGATGTCTCAAAAGGAATGGAGTGATTTCCACCACAATTACATTCCCAACTTCCACATCCCCGTTTCACAGGAATCATGCTCAATTTTGCTTTAGCGATTGCTTTTCGGATTCCAGGACCTACTTCTTTGTTTTTTGAAGAATATAACCCAACAAATCCATCTTCATTACCGACTACTACAGAACATTTAAATCGTGATTGTTCACCTGCATCGGTTTGCTTTTGTACCATTTTTATGTCAATTACTTCTTCTTTTAAATTGGGTATTAAGAAATCTAAGATTTCTTTTTCTTTGATGACATAATTATTACGAAGAATTTCTTCAATTGAAGTAATCTGCCCCGCTTTTACCATTTTCCCTAAGTGAGTTAATGGTTCCCAATCATCCAATGGATTTCTCCGCTGCATTGTGCGCTTACTTCGCCTGGCACCTCGTCGGGGGGATCTATTTCGTTTACGTGATTCATTTTCTGACATTTAATTACACCTTACTCTCTATTTCTTTCAAAATTTTCTCAAAATCCGAATCAATTTTGGTAGGATCACCCTTTTTCTTTAAAACTGCAGAAAATTTCTTTTTATATAAGTTTGAATTTTCTTTTTTCAACTGTTTTGCATATTCTGCAATATGAACCCCCTTGATTCGTTCTTCGATTCCATTGAAAAACCAACTTTCTTCAACAGGAACTTCAATTCCTGCATCTAAAAAGCCTTTAACTGCTGCTTTAACCCGATTATCATGCACCAATATTCCAACATCAACTATTGCGTCAGAAATCCCTATTTTCTTTGCACGTAATCCACATAAATACCCAGCTAAATATGCTGACGGTAAATTACCAAGATTTTGTTTCCAATTAAAATCTTTTACAAGCTGTTGTGTGTGCACATGAGTTAAGATTTTATCTCCTTCAATTTTTGATTCAACCACTTGAACTATTGTATGCTTATTTGAACAACGAACTACTAAGCGATTACGACGTGATTGAATTAATTTTAATCTGCGATGATAATTAGTTTTCCCTTCTCGTCTTCGACGGAATGGAACTCGATATTTTGGTCCTTTAGCCATTTCATTCACCTTCTCTCTAACTTCTCCACATCTTATGTTCATTAATATATCGATGCAAAGTGGCAACAGAATTAAATGTTCCACCTTTTGCTTTCAAATAAAGCTCTCGATATGTTGATACTTCTATTTGTTCAGTATCTCGTAATTTTTTAAGTTCACGACGTAAAGGTCTAATACGGTTTATCCAATTACGTTTACTGGGAGAACGAGCTGTTTTATTCCCTTTTCGACTTCCAATTCCGCGAGCACGCCCTTTTTGTTTCTTTAATTTCTTTTCTTTAGCTCGAAATCTTGAAACTCCAATTTTGGGGCGTTTAATAATTATTTTATTTTTAATTAAATTTTTAATATCTTCACGGGTTATGGCCATCAAGACATCTTCAATATATTCAGGATGGATATATACTCGATGGATTCCACATTTGAGAATGTCGGCAGCTAATCGTTTCTGAGCATTAATATTCATATTTTTCACCTATTTTTCTATTCTTCTTCATCCTCTGTTTGATCTTCTTCAGAATCTTCTTCATCGAGATCTTCATTTTCTTCTAATTCTTCCTCATCAATACCCTCAATTTCCATTAGTTCTTCCTTGGAAATACCTAAATTTAAAACACGAAATCCTTTCTCTTGAGCATATTCAATGAGAGCAATTCGCTTGCGTGCACCTAAACGCGAATTAATCCGAACAGCATGAATTTTTGGATCTAATTCATCAATATCTTTAGTATGAATGACATTTATATCTTTAAATCCTGATGGATGAAGTCCACGAATTGCCTTAGGATTTCGATAACCAGGCTCGGGGGATTTCACACCAGTTTTCGTTTTTCGACGTGTTTTATTATCAATCCCACGTTGTTTGCGCCATCCAGATTTTGATAATTTTTTATATCGCCAAGATTCATAACGTCGGAAACTCGGGCGCTTTTTGTTTTGTATTCTTCGAATTCGCATTAAGCGTGATTTATCTTCTACCATGATGATTCACTCCTTTATCGAAGTTCCCATAAAACTTCTTCACCAACTAATTTTTTATAGACATAAACACCGTCTTGAAAAACCCGCTTATCTTTTTCTCGAATTTTACACAATTTCTGAATGTTAGCGCAAGTTTGACCGACGTGTTCTTTACTCACACCAGAAACAATGACTTCTTCTTTATTGGCTTTTATTTTTACATCGCCAATTTTTTTGGTTACTCGAGGTGCTCGTTCACCAATAAAATTTCGGATTAAAATTTCATCAGATTTACCTTTTGGAGGTTCGACTGTAATTGGAAAATGACTATATACAATTTTCATTCTATACTCATATCCCATTTGAACACCTTTAATCATGTTTCCGATTATATTTTTGATGGTATACATCTTTGCAATATCATTTTTACGAGGAAAATCTACATGAAGGTAAATAATATTTCCAATTAATTTTAGATCAATTTTCTTTGCATGAGAAAAATCTTTTATAATTTTTCCTTTCTTACCTTCTAATGTCAAAATTTTATCTTTCAAACTTACTGAGATATCATCAGGAATTTTGACTTCTTCATCAACTGCTACATATTTCATTTGACATCATCCTATAAGTATTAATATACATATGCAATAAGCCTTCCACCGATATGTTTTTCTTTAGCTTCTTGATGAGACATCACTCCTTGGTTAGTGCTTATTAAAAGCATTCCAAAGTTTATTGCAGGTAAATATTGTTTCTCTGCACTTTCGATGTTTCGAGCTTTTATCGGTTTTCGGGGTTTAATTACACCAATTTTATTAATGCGTCCGAGTAATTCAACTTTAAATTTTCCTTCTCGACCATCATTAATTGATTCATATTCTGCAATATATCCATTCGCTTGTAAAATCCGAAGAACTGTACCAATCATTTTTGAGCGTGGTCGTATAACTACGGTACTTTTACAAACTGATTCGGCATTTTTAATAATACTACAAGCGTCAGCTAAAGGATCTAATAACATTTTTTGTGTTCACCTCATACCTCTAAAAATATTTTTTAAATCCCATCTTTGGAGCAACTTCTCGGAAACATCTTCGACATATATCCAATCCATATCTTCGTATTAATCCTCGATGTGTACCGCATCTTCGGCATTCCCGGGCTCCTTTTCCTTTTTTCGTTAATGAAAATGTTCGTTTTTCTGACATTTTTTACACCTATCACCTAATAAAATCGTTGCTCCATAACATCAACAATTTCTACTTTGAGAAATTTCTGCATGAAATACATTGCTTCATCTTTTGAAACGTAATGATGTTCACCAACTTTTCGGCGATCTTTTTTACGATATTTTATGCGATGTCCCGGACGCTCAATTTTACATGAAACATTGAAACCAAAGATTCCCAAATCAGGATCATATTTGATTCCAGGGACTTTAATATGTTCATCTACACCAAAGCTAAAGTTTCCTTTATGATCAAATGCTTTTCTTAATATTCGATTATCATAAATAATCAACACTTTCTTCAAGAATTCTTCAGCTTCTTTTTTACGAAGAGTAACACGAGCACCAATCGCTTGGTTTTTTCGAATTGCCCATTCTTTTACATTTTTTTTAGCTTTTGTAGTAGATGGTTTTTTATCTGTTAATTCAAATAATACTCGACGAGCTTTCTTAAGTTCTTGGGCTCCAGAACTTCCTATACCAATATTAACCACAACTTTACTAATAAAGGGTTTTTGCATAGGATGCTTCCATCTTTGTTCAAATTCTTTATAATTCTGTACCATTTGATTCTCATACCTCCAATGGTAAATCGATAGCAGGCTTATCATTTCCAATTATAAAAACATAGTCATAAGATGTACTTAATTCACCATGCTCAGTAGAAATAATAGCCAATGAAGCATTTACTCCGAAACGTTTTATTAATTCTTTAACCTGTCCAGAAACACCGATGTTCTTCCCTTGATAGATCATAGCTTGATTTCCTTCTTCAAGTGGAAAATAATCAAGAATCTTTTGATCTGGAAGAGATATTTTCAGTGTTCCACCCGTCTTGTAGGGGATAGATGGCTTTTCTTTCGGGTTATCGATTAAAATACGAATATTTCGACCGTCATGAAGGTTTAATTGTAAATGTCCACCACGTAAAGTTGTTATTTTTAAGATTTTACATAATTTGAATTTAGCTTCTTCTTTTGTAATTTCGCTTAATATCAACCCGTGATTTCGTGACGGCAATACTCGATAAGCCTTGTTAATTTCATGCAATTCGACTACATCCATTAACCCAACAGGAAATCTAATATCATTTTGGGGTTTCCCATCGATAAATACTTGACCTTTATTTAAAATGAATTTTGTTTCTTTTATATTATTACTAACTTTTAGAAGATCGCGAAATATATGACCTAAAGGCAAGCTAAAATTGAAGGGATGTGGTCCAGGTCGAGCTTTTAAGAAAAATTTCCCCGCTTTACGATTTTTACGTTGAATTTGTAAATAACCCGGAGAAGCTAATCTTTTTAAGTATCGTTTATTTCCTTTACTACCCATAGTTTATTTTCCTCCTTTACTGGATTTTCCTTTTTTTGGAGATGTTGAGGAGACTATCTCGAGTTTTTCTTTTCGATCAATCATTTTTTCGCGCCATGGATCCATTTTTTTCTCTCCAAATTTAGTTAAAACTATTTTTGAAATGGGTACAGGAACGAAATAATTGGAACTATCCCGTTTTTGAAGTGTTGCTTCTTCGATGGTAACTTTACGGGATTTCTTTAATATATCTAAAACTTTTCCTTCAATACCTTCAAATTGACCTGAAATAATCCGAACAGAATCATTCTTTCTTACGGGTAATCGTTTTACACCATATTCTGCTTGTAAATTTTCATCAAGCCTAACGGTAAATAATTTGCTAACTTGATGGTTTTTAATCTTACGCAGAGCATTTCTTTGTTTTGAAGGTTTTTTACTTTTTATTCTAACCATTTTTTTCTACCTACACTTATATGATAAGACTTGCAACATTACTTATTCGAGGCCATAAATCTGCAGATTCGCGTGCAATTGGGCCACTGATGGAACTTCCTTTTGGATCTCCATCATCGGTAACTAAAACAGCTGCATTATCTTCAAATTGAATTCTTGTACCATCAATTCTATGAATAATTTGTTTTTGACGAACAATCACTGCTTTCATAACTTTTTTACGTAAATCAGGATTTCCTTTTTTGATACTTACAACTACCATATCTCCAACACAAGCGTTAGGATATCTGTTTAAGCGAGTTTTTCTTCCAATAACTGCAATAACTTTTCCAAGCTTAGCACCGCTGTTATCGGTAATTTTAACTATGGTTTCAGTGGAAATACCACGTGTGATTTTAGTCCTAAAAACTGATGATGTTTTTGGTCCAGATCTTCGTCCACCCATTTATTATTCCTCCTTCGTTATTCGTTCAATAACAACAAAATCCACCGTTTTTGCTAATTTCCGGCATTGTGCAATTCTCACCATATCTCCTTCTTGAACGTCAATACAGGGTGGAAGATGAGCTGCAATCTTGGATCGTCGTCGTTCATACCGCTGATATTTTGGTACATAGTAATTATAATCTCTTTGTATTACAATGGTACCGTGCATTTTGGTAGATACCACAACACCAGATAAAATCCTCCCACGAAGACTTAATTCACCGTGAAAGGGGCAATTGGGATCTTCACATATTCGATTAGGTTCCTTTACATCGGGAATACCTATATTATGTGTTTCAGTCAATCTCATACTCTCCATTCTTTTAATGATATTTTTTATGTATTTTTTTTCGTATTAGTTTAATGCGTTGTTCTGGTTTTCCAGCAATTTTGATTCCATCAAATTCCAATAAAATTTTAGAACCATCATCTTGAGGGAGCCAGACTCTAAATATATATTCTTTTTTAACAAAAATTTTGGTGGATTGATGCTGTTGCATAATAATTGTATTTTTTGTTTCATCAATACACTTTCCAATGAATTTGAATTCTTTCCAAGTTGGATTTGTTTTGTGTTTTGCATCTAATTCCACACCAATTAAATCTAAATAAATAAACCATTCAGGATTATTTCTCATGTTTTTCATTGATTACTGTTAAAATTCTGGCAATAGATTTCTTTAATTCACGAATCTTCGATGGATCTTGCATAGTTCCACCCATTGCATTTGAACTTCGTACTTTAAACAATTCTTTCTGTAGATCTTCAAGTTTTTTTTCTCGTTCGATGGAACTCATATTCCGAATATCTTTGATTTTTACTTTCATTTATTTCACCATTAATTTTTTTATTCATCAACATCAAGATCGTCAGATTCTTCTTCTAAGTCATTGAGTATCTCTTCTTCATCAACAACTTCTTTCTCATCTGCTGTAATAATTGAGGCTTCATCTACATCACTTGTGTCTTCAAAGATTTCTTCATCTTCATCTTCTGGAAGTTCATCTTGATAAAAGGGATCAACTCCTTCATCAGTTTTCTTTTCTTCAGCAGAACGATCAAAAATACCTTCTAATATCTCAACTTCATCAGGTAATTGATAAGATTCAGGCATAATTTTAACTCGAATTCCTAATACTCCAGATTTTAAAGTAAGATGACAGACACCTCGAGATACACCTTCATCTGCAGGGGTTCCACATTTAGAAATAACACCAGCTCGAAATACTTGTGAACGTGCTCGTTGAGAAGTAACCTTTCCACTTATATGAACTTCAACTCCTCTTGCACCTGCGCGCATAATTCGACGAATAATGCTGTAGGTCGCTCGTCGGTAGTTTTGTCCTTTTTGGATAGCATATGCAATACGTTCCGCTTGAATTTGAGCATTTAATTCAGGATTTTCAACAGTTTCAACATCAATAGTTGGTACATTAATATTGAACTTTTCTTTAACTGCATCAGTTAATTCTTTCACCTTTGCACCTCTTCGTCCAATAACAATTCCTGGTCGAGAAGTTTTAATGGTGATTCGTGTTCCCATAGGTGTTTTTTGAAGAGAGCATCCCGCGTATCCAGAATTATCAAGTTCAGAAGCAAGATATTCTTCAATTAAGGTATGTTGAAGCCCTCTATTAACAAAATGTTTTTTGACTGGCATAAGATTCACTTTATATTTCGGTTAAGACAATTTCTATGTGAGTTAAAACTCTAAAATAAGGAGTACTTCGACCGTGGGCGCGTTCAATATATTGCTTAACTTTTCTTCCCCGCATTACAGCAGAATGAGTTATTTTTAACCTTTCGGGATCTAATCCTTTATATTCTGCATTAGATTCAGCATTGATTAAAACTTCATAAACCATTCTGGCTGATTTTTCAGGAAAACGACCGGAAGGAAATTTAAAATTTTTCAAACCATGACGATGTCCTACTTTTTTATTATATCGCTTAAAAGGAACTGCTTTTTTTAACAATATGACATCTTCTAAATAGTTTTTCGCGGTTTCCAATTTCATCCCTTTTATGACGTTACAAACTTCTCGTGTATTCTTAGGAGAGACATCAAGTTCTCTACCAACCGCTGTTGCAGTCCTGTCCGGATCTAAGCCTTGAACACTCATTTTCCAATTAGGCATAAATGATTCTTTCCTTTACAGTGTTTTTAATTATAGATTTTGACTAATAATATTAACCAAAATCGCGATTCCTAACTTACGATTATGATCAAAGTGAATATGGTGCCCAAATTCTGAAAAATTGTGATTTGGGGCATACTCACGCCCGAGATTTTTCATTCCTCGGCGCCTGAATTTCGAAGCTGTGATTATTTTGATCATTAAGATCAAATGGAATCACAACTGGTTGAGATCAAAAAATATCGATCATTAAATAAATTTTCGATTCTACCGCTATATAGAGCATCAGAAGGCAAAATCATCACATTTTAATATAATGATTTAAGAATTCTGTTATCAAAAATGGAAATTATAAAAAAAGAAATAATACAGAGAAAAAATAAAAGATAAAAGAATAAAAAACGAAATTAAAATGTATTTATCAATATCATATTGCAATAAAAAAGAAATATAATTTTGAATGGTGAACAAGAATGAGAAATAAAAAAGGAAGATTGAGTAAAAAAAAGAGATTCTATACCACTTTAGTAATGTTATTCTTAATAACGACTATCCTAACTGTGAAAGCATCTGGATTAAAAGTTAATAGTGGAGATGTTTTCTGGTGGGAAACAGGTGATAGCAAATCTGTAACAGGATATATTCGATTAACATACCAAGAAGTAAGAAATGCAACTGTTTGGGTTGATTATTTGGGATATGATATAGTTGGAGAATTAACAGCAAATATTACTAATAAATCTGCTGGGTTCTTATGGGTAGACCCGGGTATTTTTTCAGAATGGTCCCAACTCGGTTATGAAAAAATAAATATAACTCATTTAGATATCCAATTTCAATGCATCATTAGAGAACGTATTTATGGAGAAGAGACAACTGATGAATATTATGATTTAGATTCGGGTATTTTAGTTAAATCTGAAAGCAATTTGGGAAATTATAAAACTTTGATTTCAACTGAAGATATTAACTTAGAAACTTATATGAAAGAACACAATAAAACAATAGATTCGTTATCATTAATTTGGTTGATTGGAGTAATTTCTTGTACAATGGTCTATCTTCTTTTAAATCTGGATTTACGGAACAAGAGAAAGAAATAATTGCTATTGATTTTTTATTTTTATACCACTTTTATAACCAAAAAATTATTAATTTATCGCCTATTCATGAAGTTATACATAAATAATATCAATTTTTGTGATATCTCATGTCTGAACAACGACACAAGTTCCTTTATCGGGGCAAAAATTTGGATGAATTAAGACGAATGTCGATGAAACAATTCATGGAACTTCTACCTTCACGCCAACGCCGCAGTCTAAAGCGAGGTATGCCCCGACGCCAAAAAAAATTCTTACGTAAATTAAAAAAGGCCAAAAAAGCAGCGAAAGATGGGAGAGAAGTAGTGGTTCGCACCCATAACCGGGATATGATCATTTTTCCTGAATTTATCGGCTTAACTATTGCAGTCCATAATGGATTAGAATTTATTCCTGTAAAAATTACTCCAGAACACATTGGTCATTATTTAGGAGAATACTCACCTACAAATAAGAAAGTAACCCATGGAAACCCTGGAGTAGGTGCAACCAGAAGTTCTCAATTTGTACCTTTGAAATAAAAGATATCATATCTTTTTTCTTTTTTACCGAATTTTATTTTATGTAGCATAATTGAAAAATTAAAGGAATATTACAAAAAAAATCATTTTCATTACTTTTCAGTTATTAAATAATGATTCCTTTCTATTCAAAAAGGAATACAACTTAATTTCACCATCCCAATTCAATCATTGTGGGTATTATTATGATTGGAAATATTATAACACAAGAGGCAATAAGTGCATATAATATTATTTTTCCCGTAGGCCAGCGATGGTGTTTGTACCATCGGACATCTAAGAAAAAAAACGCTCCATAAAAAAGAATTAGTGCATATAAAATAGAAAAACATTGACCCCAAAAATCGATAGAAGCAGTTGACCCTAAAACGAATTTACGTAATCCAGTAAAATATGCACGAGTTCCGAAGAAAAGCATAAGAGGATGCAGTGTTAATCGTTCGATAATCATCCATATCCGCTGTGATTTAGTTTCTAGAGGAACAGAAGAAACTGGAATGCCGGTTTTAAAGCGTTTATAGAATCGAAAATCCCATCGAAAGAAAGCAACCCATAATGCAGGCATAGAAGTAGCTAAAATTATGTTGAAAGCCATATTTTGGAAATTATAAATTAATGCAATTGAAAAGAAATAATTTGCAATACGGCTTAAATATCTTCTGCGAAAATCAAGTTCTTTCCTCAATTTTACTTCATCTAACCATAAACGAAAAATTAAGAAGGATAATCCAAAAATTGAATAAGCTGAAAGTGTTATCATGGAAATCCCTTAATAAGAGCAAAGATAGGAACGTAATAAAACTTTTTCACTTGATCACTTGATTATCAAATATTTATTCTGCCATCAGTTAAATGCTTTCGAAATAGATATTTATATAAGATATTAATGGTAATTGGTGAATTATTATGGTAAAATGGAATCTATTTCCGGGTCGGGGAACGAAATTAGTGAAAAACACCGCCAATAGTAATAAATTATATATAACACCTCAAGATCAGCAAGCGTGGGATGAAATTCAATTGATTTATGTAATCTTAGATGATACTATCGCTCCACTAAATCATATGGGTATTCGATCTCAGGAAGGGTATATGATCATGATACCACCACAAGCGCCATTTATGGTTATAAATCTTTCTCAAGGTAATATTAGTGTTAAAATTAGTGATAACATTGTCGATAGGATTGATGATGATAATAATACTGATGTAAATAGTGATAGTATTAGTGTTGGAATATCATCTATTAAAGAAGAAGGATTTGAGATTATTTATGATCCTTATCTATTGGAGAATAAACCTCACGAACAATTAGATCCAGAGTATTTTATATCACAAGATTTGGTTCCTTCGGGTTATATTGATGTTTTAATTAAATGGTATTCAGTAAAATTCACATATCCGGATTATAATTTGATTTTTATTCGTCCTGGTTTGGGAATAAGTCTGCAAACTCATCAATTTCGAGAAGAACATTGGAAAATTTGTAGAGGAAAACCGATAATAATCACTGGTTCAAAAGTATATTATAATACTTCCCATGGAGATGAATTTAATATACCATTTGGAGTTAAACACACAATTATTAACCCTTCTCAAAGTAATTGGGTTATTTTAGAAGAAACATATAAAGGAACTTTTGATGAAGAAGATATAGTGAGGTTGTTTAATCCAAATAACTATTCTTCATAATGAATGGAGCGAAGGAGAACGAGATCACAAAATAATATCAAAACTACAGAATAAAATCTATTTTCTTTTAAAAAATTGTATGATTTTGCGCATTTTCAATCTTTTTTTTTCTCTTAAAATCCTATATTGATGAGCTTCTTTACGGAGCTGGTTTAAATAGGCTTCTTTTGAGAATTTTTGCACTGCCTGTAACCTATCCAGATTTGTTTGGCTTAATGATTCTGCTTTAGCAGTAGTTAAAGGATGTATTTTGTGCCATCCCATCCATATTATACTTATACAGACCAGTAGGATATTTGAAGTTGAGAGTACAATAACTCCTATTTTCCAATCCACCCATGGAGATAAAAAAAAATCCGAAAAATAATTAGAATGTTGCGAAGTTTCATACCATAAATCGAGTGGAATTGAAATTAGGATCCACGGAATCATAATGATCCAAAATCCAAGTTGAATAACGCCCCATAACCTACCGTAGATATGTTTTCGCATTTTAATTCCGTAAAATCTTTCTAAAGATCAAGTGTTCATGTTAAAAAAATATAAAAAAAGAATAAAGAACTTATCATTCAATTGAGACAATTGAAAAATTAAGATATTTTTATGAATTATTCTTTATTTTCTTCAGTTTCAGATTCTGCATTTGCAGCTTCTTCAGCTTCCAATTCTTCTTCAAGTTCTTCAAGTGGAACAGGAGGTGGTGTTGTGATCATCGAATAACCAATCCAAGCGGCTAATAAACCAACCAATAATACCATAATTGTTAAAGGAATCACAACTGCCCATTGCCAATTGAAAAATCCAATATCATATAATCCCTTCATACCTTTTAAGAGAGTTCCATTGGAATTTTGATAAATTAACGAAAGAGGTCCCCAAATGATATAAAATATCATCAAAACGAACCCAATAATGAGAATAACTAATCCAAATGCTTTATCTTTACCCATAATATGTCATCTCAAGTTTTTTATTATTTAAGGAAAATTACTAACTCCTTATGTTGCTTAAAATTAAAACCCAAATAAAAACCAATTGATTACTTGTGATCAAATTCACTATTCGATATCAAACGATCTAAAGTGACAATTTTTTAGAAGTTAATTAAAAAAATCGGATTGTTGTAAGCTACTTCCACAATGTTCGCATATTATAGATTTATTCTCTTTAAGAACTTCAATCAACTCAGAACTAATTGTAGATTGACAAAAAGGGCAAATATAGTCTTTGTTAGGAGGATGTTCAGTGATTATTCTTCGTTGTGTCCCATAAAACTGTTGATTTTGTTTATGACTTAGTTTATCTTCATTAGTGTATTCCTTTATTTTCTTTTTAACCTCTTGTAATCTATTTTTAACCATTTTTTTCAGTGATTTCCAATTGGATTTCGAAGAATATTCATCGTTCATATCAGTCATTTTTACACCTATATTGAAATAAAGGCGAGATTTCTACTTAAAGCTGTTGATTGAATTATTCTATATGAATTTCGAATAATAAATTAGTATATTCACCTATTATTGAGAATTTTATCCCATTTTCCTATTATGATTGATGAATCACCAGAATAATAAAAGAGTGTTCGTTTCCAGCGAGATTGTAACAAAGATAATAAAAATTCACAAATCTGAAGTTTTTGTTGCTTAATGGGGGTTATTGGCATATCCTTAGTATAATAAGGTTTTGAATACTTACCAATTTTTGTTGTAAAATCATAACCAAACAAGAAAAAGGTTTTTTGAAGAGGTACAAGATGATGAAGGAGAAATACACCACGATCACCATCTGTGAATCCCCCAGGGTTAATTATAGGATAACGTGCAGAAGCTTGAGTTGTTCCAATAATTCGCGAATATTTTTTAAAAATATATTGATAAGAATTCAAGTTTTGATAATTATCACCATGTGCTAACACCATCAAGATTATATTTTGATTTAAAAGATGGCTCATTTGTTGAGGGGTTAAACCATCAAAATCAGAAATTACCAAATCAGGTATAATATCAAAAAGTGAAAGCGCGTTTGCACTTCCATCAGCTGCTACGATAAAAAACGATTCTCGATGAGTAATCCATTGATCATGTATTTTTTGAATATGTTCAGTAAGATTTGGTCCAGCACCACAAAAACAAATGATACGATCACGAGCTAAATTACTTATTTCGTTAATTAACCCATCTGGTTTCTGCTTTTTTAATTGTTGTCTGAAAAAATCACGGGCTTGAATTTCTAAATAAAAATCAAAACCGAAATGGTTGCATATTTCTCGAAAAATTGGGCGGAAAGGAATAAAGTCAACCCAATTAGGCAGATTTCCCATAATTTTCAAATAAAAAAAAGCATTACATTGATATGAATATTAGTATATTATAAGGAGAAAGTATAAATTGATATCCCAGAAAAGAAAAAAAATTGGTTTTGTTCTAAATCCAATTGCAGGTTTAGGTGGAAAATTAGGTTTGAAAGGTTCAGATGGAGAAAAAGTAATTCAGCAAGCACAACTACACCATGAACAAATTCAATCACCGCAGCGAGCAAAAGAATTCTTAAAATACTTGAAATCAATAAAAGACGAAATCTACTTTTTAACAGTGGAAGGAATTATGGGAGGAAATATCCTTGAACAAACCGATTTTTCTTATGAATTATTAAATGATGCTCAATTAAAATCAACTAAACTTTATCACACATCAGCCACTCATACACAAATTGCTGCTCGACATTTTAAAGATCTTCAAGTAGATCTTTTGGTCTTTATTGGAGGAGATGGCACAGCTCGAGACGTATGTGAAATAATCGGGATGGATATACCTTGCTTAGGAATTCCAGGAGGAGTAAAAATTCATTCTTCCGTTTTTGCAATTAAGCCAGAAATGGCTGCAAAATTAGTGATAAAATATCTTCATAATCAAATTCCTTTACGAGAAGCGGAAGTTCTTGATATAGATGAAGAAGAATTTCGGAATAATCGTGTTGTATCAAAATTATATGGATATCTTCGTGTTCCCTATGAACCAACACTTTCTCAACCTTCTAAAATGGCGAGCCCTCACACAGAAGAAGAATTTGCAAATCAAGACAGAATAGCAGAATGGATTATCATGGAATGGGAAAATTCATATTCCGATTGGTACTATTTACTCGGTCCTGGAACAACTGTTCGTGCTATTTCGAAAATTTTAGGCGAACCGAAAACCCTTCTGGGAGTTGATCTCTTTTATCATAAAAAGCTTATTGCATCTGATTTAAATGAAGAAGAATTACTTGCTCAAATAAAAGATCGCCCAGTAAAATTGATCGTAACACCCATTGGTGCCCAAGGTTTTGTTTTTGGACGTGGAAATCTGCAATTAAGTGCCAAAGTCCTTGAAGCTATAGGAATAAAAAACATACAGATAATTGCCACGAAATTTAAAATTTCAACACTTCCTCAAGGAAAGCTACGCATTGATTCTCGTAATTCTGAGTTTGATAAAAAATTTCAAGGATTGCATCGAGTATTAGTAGATTTTGGAGAATACAATATAATTAAAGTTGAATAATTCTTCTTTGTATTTATAAAAGAGAAAATATCGAATAATTTAATTCTCCGACCAATTATTGACATTAATAATATGCTAAAATTGTGTGAGAAAAAATTATCACAATAAAATAAAGAAAAAGAGAAGATTTTTTTACTTATTTATCTGTCCTGATTTCACAGCGATCATATATTGTAACATTGCAAAACTAAAAACAATACAAACAATTCCAATTATTAATAATTTTAATGAATAACTGTAGTTATAAGCATGCTTTGTAGAATTGTATAAAATCAAAAAGCCCGTGCCCCCAATGAACATTAAGACAGCAGCCACAACAGATTCTATAATGAATGCCTCGCTTGTTGAAGGATAAAGCCACATTACACTTTTATCACCGCTTGATCCTAATGGGATTGGATTACGAATAGATATATAAATACCACCCATCATTAACCAGAATAGAGCGAGATATATTGTTAATAAAATGAAGCTTCTTCCAGGAGTAGGTAAATTCATTTTTGAATCTTGATACACGGGATAACTAACTTTAGGGATACGAATTTTGGGTCCCAGTATCCATGGAAGTTTTTTCCCAACTTGAATTTGAAGATTATCGCTCATCACTTCTTAAAAAACTAAAAATAAAATTTAAGCCTTTTTGATCAAATGATTTTTTTTGCTTAACCATAAAAATTATGAATACCTTGAGGAGTAATTATAAATTTCTCAATTGTTTCTTGATGGATCTCACTGTTCACAATATGAGCATATCGGAGTCCCTTAATGGAGGAGAATTCAATTTCTTCTTCATTTACTCCTAATAGTATCCAATTTTTTACGAACCGATTTAAAGTAGTAGCTAAAACTGGTATAATATCGAAAAAATAACTCTCCTCAAAACGACTAGTAACTTGAGAAGTTAAACAAACTATAAGATTAAAATCATCAGCCCACTTTTGAATTTGTTTAAGATTTTGAGCCAAATTAGAAATAACAAGGGCGGTTCTACTTGGATCTTTTGCCATTTCCAAGCGATAGACTCGAGTGAGGGAATCAATAATTAGTAATTTTATTGAATGTGATTTTAATATTTCTTTAATTTTTTTTAACATTAAATTAAAAGTTACATAGTTTTGAGCTTGAACAGAGATGATTTGGTTTAAAATTTGATTTCCATCAAGATTTTGAGCTTTTGCTATTTCTTTAATTCTTCCAGGACGAAAAGTTCCTTCAGTATCAATAAAAATTGTGGTTTTATCTTGTTTATCTTCTTGATTATAAGATGATTTTGTAAATTTCTTGTAAAGTTCGACTGGAAGTTGATGACAAATTTGTGATTTACCCGATCTGGCTTTACCATAAAGCATTAAAATATTTTTTGAAATGATTCCTTTTGTAGAATTATTGTTTAAATAAAAAAAACGATCTAAAAACAATATATTAGTTGGTAAAACCCAAGCATCTTGAAGAAATGAATTAAATTCAGAGATTCGCTTAAATATGCATTTAGTTTTCTGTCTAAACTTTAATTGAATACTTGAAAAGTTTGTAATTGAAGGGTATAAACGGAAAATACGGAACAATTCTGAAGGAGAAAGAATTTCTAATACATCTGATGAAAGCAGTTGTTGAAGATCGTTCGCGTTTAAATTCACAAGCTATTGTTTTATTGTGTAATAATAAATTTTTTTAGTTTTGGAAGATTTATTTAAAAATAGAATGGTGGCGAAAAAGAAAACTACAAAAGCTTCGAAAAAAAAATCGACAAGTGTTTCGAAAAAAAAAACCAAAAAAACTACTGAAAAGAAAAAATCAATTAAAAAGAAATCCACTAAAAAAAAGAGCACAACTTCAAAAAGTAAAAAATCGCCTCCAACTTCTAAAACACAATCTTTGAAAGTAGCTAAATCAGTTGAAAGCACTGCACAATCAAAAGATAGAGAAAAAATTAAACCAACTTCTACAAAAAGGAAAAATTATTTTGCAGTGGATAAACAAATCTTATTAGCTTTAACTAATGCACCCAATAATTCCCTTGTAGTAGATGAATTGATAGAAAGATTCAATTTAAGCAGAGATGAAATAGATAAATCAATAAAGCGATTAGAAAGTAAAGATCCCCCAAAAATACGAACAAATTTAGTAATGTATCAATCCAGATGGGTTAAACAAATAACAAAAATTGATGATTTTGGCATAACTGTAAAAAAACAGAATAAATCGAAAAAATTAGTATGGGAAACAATTAACGATTTACCATGCTTTATTTGCCCTTTTAGTAAAAAATGCAATGAAGGTCAAAAACAATATAATCCTAAAAAATGTCCATACTTAACTGATTGGTTGATTTCATCAATAAATAATGAGCAATATTTGGGAAATCCTTTTCATCAAGAATATGATTCTAAGAAAACTAAAAATGAAATAATACCTTAATTTTCAAATTGTATAAATTCTTTAAATCATTTACGAATTCAATAGCATTATTTTGGATTCTTTTTCATTTTTGGTTATTTTCCTTTATATCCCTTTCCAATTAAATATAATTCTCTACTTTTAGATCTGGATGCAGCAGGTTTCATACGCTTAAATAAATGAAAATGTGGAGCCCATTCTTGGAAAATTATATTTGTATTTTCGCTTTGAAATACTTTTACTATCAAATTTCCTCCAATTTTTAAATAACGCGAAAAATACAATACTTTTTGAACCATTGCTTCTTGAATTGCCACATCCCGAAAATCTCCAGCAGTCTTTGGTGCTAAATCGGAAAGAATAACATCCCAGGGAGCAGATTGTTTTAGTAAATCTTCACATTCTTTCTTAAAAACATCCAATCTCACAGTAGTTATATTACTAATTTCATTAAAAGGGCGAATTGAAGTAAGATCGACACCTACAACTTTAAATTTATTCGAAAAAGGTGTTTCAAATCGCGAAATATACTGGTCTTTTATGTATTCTAACCATGCACCTGGTGCAGCACCTAAATCAATTATTTTTTTTGGAAATCGTCCATTAATTGAAAGAATGTGATATTTAGCATCAATTTCTTTCAATTTATAATATGATCTTGCCCTATGATGTTCTGCTTTACTTTTTTTATAGTAGAGATCAGATTTTTGTTTAGATAACCATGGATTTTTTTTATTTCCCATCCATTATCACAAAATATCAAAATTTTAAATAAATAAGTAAAAATACTAAATATTTTGTAGTTCTTCTAAAAACTCTGGCTTTACATAGCCATGATTTTGTAACCAATTTACTTGAGTCCGTGTATATCTCCAAATTATGTGAGCTTTAGGCTTTTTATCCTTTTTCACAGTCATATCCGCCCATGGAGTAATAAGAACAACATCACCCAATCGGACCCACATTCGCTTCTTTATTTTACCCCTTATAACACCTAAATAATCAACTCCATTTTCTGAGCGGACACCCATATGTTCCCCGCCAAATATTTCAGTAACTACAGCCAAATATTCTTCATCTGCTCGATTAGGAATTCGGGGGCGCTTAGTAACTTCTGCATTATTTCTTCTACGATTCTTCGGCATCTCATTTCTTTGAATTTAGCATAATTAATAATTTTTGGGATTACTGCTTCCATAAGCATAATTCTTCAATAGAAAAGAGAAATCCATTTTTTTGAAAAATTTATAATTGGACTTAACAAGGATTAAAGCGGCTGCTGAAACAAATTGAGCAGAGGAAGGTGGCACGGGTGCTGATTGCCTATAAGGATCGGCTCACAAGATTCGGGTTTCCATTTCTGGAATATGTTTGCGGGATTTACGATGTGCCGATTATCGAGGTGGAGCGGGGATTGAATACTTCTTTAGAGGAACAGCTGGTGACGGATTTGATGGCGCTGATTGCATCGTTTTCGGGCAAATTGTATCAGTTACGGGCGCTTCAGGCGAAAGGTTATGATAGAGAGGAGAAAGAGCGGGAGAGAATTGATTCCATTATCGAGAGGTATGTTAGGAGGGATTCGGAAAGAATACTGAGCAAGTTGACAAGGAATTTAGCCACTTCATGCTGTTAAGTGAATTTTCAATTTTTTTTTTTTGCTATTCTATGCTATAAGGTGGGTGGAGATCAATAATCTATCCAATCAAAATCGTGCAATTCTTAAATAGGTAACAGCTTATCAAATATTTGATTATCATGGCAGATGCACAACCCAAAAAAGAAGAAGGATTTAACCCATTTGAATATTTTTCCCGACCTGATGTAAAAAAAAGATATAATGAATACTTGAAAAATCTAAAAAATCTGAAAAAAGAAAAATTACCCAAAGAAGAGCCGAAAATTAGTTTTGATTATTACTATTCTTATAATAGACTTTCTTGGTTAGTTGAACGAATGCACTCAATCGGTGGCTATCAAGAATTGAGCATGATGCTCACTGATGAAGAATATAATGATGTTATCGACTTGAATTATATTTTGGAAGATCTTTTTGATAAGGATAAAACCCATAAATATGTACGCTGGGTGGATAATTTATCGGGCAAAACAGGAATTGCAGAAAAATGGTTTATAATGATTTAGTTATTTCCAAAGTAAAAAACCTCGCCGAAAATCTATTAAAATAGAAGCACTCACTACTATTGACAAAAACCATCCAATTTCAGTTATGCAACAAAATGTGTTTACATTTTTGAGCATATTTCTTAATAAAATGAATATTCCTGTTCACAGTTTATTCTTTGCGAGATTGGAAAAAGGAGGAAGTAGAATAGATTATATTACAAATCTGGGAAATTTTAAAGAAACAGATAGACAGTCCTATATATTTGAATGGGAATTGATTCACCTGATGTGGTTGTCATTGGCTTCGATTTATGAGAATCTCAATGATTTTCATGAAGACATTGATTATCTACTAGAAAATCAATTAGCCTCAACCAAATATCAGCAACCAATAAAAGATCAATATCTTTCCACGAAAGTGGGAGATGAACATTACTATGTGCCCCCAACGAGTTTGCCCGATCCGAAAATCATCATCGGTGCTACTAAAAATAATTTTGCAGCCAAATTTATCCAGTGCGGAAAGCAGGTCTTGGAAGGTCTCGACTCATCAGGTGAAGTTGAAATAACTAAAGTTATGCTGAGTTTAAGGCGTGATGATGGTTCATTCGATATGGCTCAACTGGGAACCTTTGTAAAAGGTCAGATGTCGCCTTACGCTGTTATCAAGCCGCAATTCATGATGGATTTGTGGGATCCGATTAAAAACGAATGGATAGAATCCGAAAGCGAGAAAGGTAAAGCGTATATTATTCGATATAAAATCGATTGGATAGTTATGGAAAACATGCTGTGGTTGGTAAAGCGGGATGGTGATTCAATTACTTGGCGTGATCCCGGCATTTTTGGTGTCGGATTACATGGAGCAAAACCAAATGATTTTAAATATTGGAAACGTAAAGCATTAAGGGTGTGGACCAGTCATCAAAACGACTTGTCCATCATCAATATTTTTACAGAGGGAACTGAAGCTATTAAAGCATTTCAAAAACAAATTGATGAGATTGCAGGTAATGAAGAAGCTCATAAACAACTGGTTTGCATCATGAAACCCCATGCGGAAGCCTTTTTTGCGCTGCGTAATCTACCCGAAATGCGGGGAATGACCATTAAAGAACTCATCACCGAGATGGCTGAATGGCTTCGGGAAGTAAGATTGCAGAATGATTTCGGGGCCAGATTTTACGGATATACCCAAACCACCATTGAAAATATAGTAAAATCATTTGGAGTCTTGGGAGAAAAATCTGATCAAGCCGTTTCTTACTCTTATATAAATGGTGAAAAAATAGAAGTAAAACATTGGGTTCCCTATCTGGATGATGAAGGCCATATTGCATTCAATAGTGAAATAAAAGATTGGTACGATCAAATTGAACAACCCCATCTCATGTTCCAGGACTCTAATAAGTTGAAAATGCTCCAGCAGGTATAC